>SFMJ01000049.1 GCA_004553095.1 Bacteroidales bacterium | reverse complement strand
GAGACGTTGATCAATAAATTAGGTCTCCACCTGTTTGGGACGAGTCTCTTCAATCCCTTCCAGGTGTTTACCTACATGTTCTTGCACGACAATGGGATGATCTTCCATGTTCTGTTCAATATGTTTACCCTTTATATGTTTGGCAGAATCTTGGAGATGGTGTGGGGATGGAAGCGCTTTCTGATCTTCTACTTGGTGTGTGGCATCGGCGCCGGCTTGGTGCAGGAGGGAGTATGGCTATTGACCTACAAGCAAGAATACATCTCAGCGATAGCTGAAATCAACCGGCTAAGCTATAGCGACATGGCAGCGATAGTGGAAGAGGCTGCGGCGCATGGCGACACCTCCTTCGTAGCGGCGATGAACGCCATGAAAGAGCAGATGGTTACGATCGGCGCTTCGGGTGCGATCTTCGGTTTATTGCTCGGTTTTGCGATGGTATTCCCCAATATGCCCCTCTATCTGTTCTTCATTCCGGTGCCTATCAAGGCTAAGTATATGGTGATCGGATATGCAGTGATCGAGCTGTTCTTAGGGGTTAGTGCCAACGGTTCATCGATAGCCCACTTCGCCCACTTGGGAGGTATGCTGTTCGGTCTGGCGATTCTGCTATATTGGCGACACAAGGGGACACTGCACAGCAAAGGATACTATGGACAGGATTTCTAAAGCGCGATGAGTATAATAGAGAAAGTAAGAGAGATATGTTGCGGCAGCCGGGTTATGGCATGGGTGCTGACGCTCACCGTATCCTTCGGGTTGCTCTTCTGCCTGCTCAGCATCTTCAGCCGCTATGGGGCGGGAGCCACGGGCTTGGAGACTTGGATGGTGCTGTCGGCAGATGCCTCGGTGTTGCTCTATCGCCCTTGGACCTTGTTGAGCTATATGCTGGTGCACACCTCGATGCTCCATCTCCTCTTTAATATATTGTGGTTGTATTGGTTTGGCGTGATGCTCTATGATGTAGAGCGCGACAGCGACATAGCGATGATATATATAGGAGGGGGATTGACCGGCGGGTTGCTCTATCTGATAGCCTCCCCCTTGTCAGGTACGACAGGCTACTTGGCGGGGAACTCCGCGGCGGTGTTGAGTATGATGATAGCGGCAGCGATCAGGATGCCATCGCGCAGCATCGGGTTATGGCTTATCGGAGAAGTGAAGTTGAAATGGGTGGCATTGGCATGTATCATCCTGACACTCTTGGGAGGTGGAGGCAACATAGCCGTGCAGATGACCCACATCGGGGGACTCGCCTGCGGAGCGCTCTATGTGCTGAGCAAGCACCAATGGAATATCCGACTCTTCAGCCGATCATCACGCAGCAAAGAAATAAAGAGGAGTGGTTCGCGCTTCAAGAGTGCGGTGAAGAAGAGCAATGTCACCGATATGATGCAGAGCATGCATCAGAGTGCAAAGACACCCCCGGCAGAGGGAGAGCTCGACGAGAATCGTCTCGACCAGCTCCTCGACAAGATTCGCGTATCGGGCTTTGACTCGCTGACCAAAGCTGAGAAAGAGGAACTCGACAGACTGTCACAACAGATTAAGTAAGAGCGCTCTTAAATTAGGAATTAGGAGATAGGAATTAGGAATGGGTTAGATTTCAGACTATGATAACTTGGATGATGATTAAGCCGATGCTCCGCATAGCGGCAAAGGTGGTGACAACGATACTCTGCATGGTGACCCTACTCTCAGCCTACGGCGGGAGGATCAGCACCGACTATTTGACCCTTCCAGGGATGCTGACCATCGCTATGCCATGGTTGGCATTGGCGACATTTGTAGTGGGAGTGATATGGTTCTTGACACGGCGTCTCATCATGGGAGGTCTCTGCATAGTGGCCATCGTAGCCGGCTGGGGATCGATCTCCACCCTCTATCCCTTCTCGACTTCCAAGCATGCGCTACCGGGCCGGTCGACCATCACACTGATGACCTACAACTGTCTGCATGGCTGGGACTTGGAAGACAAATATGAGGGGCGCAATCGCACCCTCGACTATATCATGAATAGCGGTGCCGACATCGTATGTCTTCAGGAATTAGTGTCATGGGATATCGACATGCCGGGGAGGGCACCCGGGCAGATGGATTCACTCATGAAGGTATACCCCTATCGAGTGGGGAGCAATAGTGTCGACACGAAGATACTCTCGAAATACCCGGTGGAATATATCAAAGCCAACCGCTATTTGAGCGACCTGCCGACACCTCAGAGATTCTCGATCTATCGCGTTGACATCGACGGCAAACCGCTGACCATCATCAACATGCACCTCTGTTCTATCCGTCTCAACGACGAAGAGAAGCAGGTGGTGACCGGCATCCACAACATCGGGGATGTGAAGCGGAGTGTGGGCACGATCAAGGGGAACATCCGGAAGAAGATGTCGGTGGCATATAAGAAGCGCAACGATGATGTGCGAGCCATTCGCGAAGTTCTGGAGCATGTCGACGGGCCTGTGATCATCTGCGGCGATCTGAATGACGTAGCGGAATCGTATGCCTATCGTAAACTACGTTCCACCGATCTGAAAGATGCACGCACCGAGACGACCCTTCTGCCGATGGTTACCTTCAATCGGCATGCCTTCCCGGTGGGGCTCGACCATGTGCTATATAGGGGCGATCTGCGTGCTCTCTCGCTCAAGCGCGGCGACATCAAGAGCAGCGACCACTACCCTCTTATGGCGCAATTCGAATTTTGAAAAGTAAAAAAAAAATTGTAACTTTGGAACATTCAAAAAAAATATCCTTTTAAAGATTGGCTAAATCGATCAGAATCATGAAAAAAACAACCCTAATTGCAGCTGCCACACTGATGATGGCAGCCCAAACCACCCCCATTATGGCAGAACGGCAGAATCCCTTTCTCCAGCCTTATGAGACGAAATATGAGATCGCTCCATTCGATCAGATCAAGACTGAAGATTTCATACCCGCCATCAAGGCCGGTATAGCAGAGCAAGATCAAGCTATCGACAACATCCTGCGCAAGCGCTCGATGCCCGACTTCGACAACACCATCCTCCCCTTGGAGGACTTGGCTCCGACACTCGAAAGAGTAAGAGGTGTGTTCTATCACTACATGGAGTGCATGTCGACACCCGAATTTGCAGCCATGGCCGACGAGGCAATCCCGATGCTCGATGATGCAGACAATAAAGTGATGCTCAACGACCAACTCTTCGAGCGCATCAAGACCGTATATGAGAATCGCGACAAAGCGAAACTCACTCCGGTGCAGAAGCGTCTGGTAGAGAAATATTACAAGATGTTTGCGGAGAATGGTGCCGCCCTCTCGGCAGAGAAGAAAGCGGAACTCGTAGAGGTGAACAAGCAGCTCTCGAAGCTCTTCATCCAATTCAACCGCAACCTTCTGAATGCCACCAATCAGTTTGCCGTGATCGTATATAACAAGGCAGAGCTTGCAGGGCTTCCGGAGTCATCGATCGCCCAGGCAGCCGACGAGGCTGCGGCACGCGGGCTGAAAGATGCGTGGGTGTTCACTCTTCATGCACCGAGCCGTCTGCCGGTGTTGCAATATGCAGACTCACGCGGACTTCGCAAGACCATCTACGAGGGATACACCAACTTGGCATCATGGGGCGAGAACTCCAACCTCGATATCATCCCACAGATCATCAAGCTTCGCGACAAGAAGGCACATATCATGGGCTTCAACACCTTCGCCGAGATGATGACCTCACGCGTGATGGCAAAGACTCCCGACGCAGCCACTACCCTGCTGAAGCAAGTGTTCACACCGGCTGTGAAGCGTAGCGCCGAAGAGGTGGCTGATATGCAGGCATACGTCGATGCACATGGCGGCGGCTTCAAGATCGCACCCTACGACTATTACTACTATGCCGAGAAGGTGAAGAAAGAGAAATTCGACCTCGAAGAGAGTGAGATCCGTCCCTACTTCGTGTTAGACAACGTGATGAAGGGAATGTTTGATGTCACAGAGCGTCTCTATGGTGTAAAATTTGTCAAGATGCCCGATGCACCGAAATATATCGACGACATGACTGTCTATGACGTGGTGGATGCCAAGACAGGGGAGCATGTAGCAGTGTATATGTGCGATCCATATCCTCGCGACACCAAGCGTCAGGGAGCATGGATGGAGCAGATGCAGAGTGCCGGACTCTATTCCGACGGCAAATATCGTCGCCCCATCGTGTATAACGTATGCAACTTCACACGCCCTGCCGGCGACACCCCTTCACTACTGACTATCGATGAGGTTGAGACTCTATTCCATGAGTTCGGTCATGCCCTCCAGGGTATGCTCTCGACAGCCCCCTACAAGTCACTTGCCGGCACCAATGTCGATCGCGACTATGTCGAGATGAGTTCTCAGATGAATGAACACTGGGCATTGCTCCCCGAAGTGCTTAAGACTTACGCTCGCCACTATAAAACGGGCGAAGTGATCCCCGACGAGCTGGTGAAGAAGATCAACGAAGCAGGCAAATTCAACCAAGGCTTCGCCACTACCGAGCTTGCCGGCGCCGCACTTCTTGACATGGCATACGGCGAGCAGGCAGAGGTCAATGATGTCAAGGCATTCGAAGCCAAGGTGGCAAAAGATCTCGGCATGCCCGAAGAGATTACATTCCGCTATCGTTCGACCTACTTCAAGCATATCTTCGGCGACGACGGCTATGCTTCAGGCTACTACACATATCTCTGGGCTCAAGTGCTCGAAGCCGATGCTTGGGAGCTCTTCGAGCAGAAAAAATATTTCGACAAGAAGACAGCAGCCAACTTCAAGAAATATATCTTGGAGTCAGGTGACACCGAGGATGCAATGGTACTCTTTAAGAAATTCCGTGGCCACGCACCCGACACCAACGCACTGCTTCGTCTCCGCGGATTCGAATGATCAGAGCGAGGATAGAATCATAAAGAAGGGAGCAATCGTAAAGATTGTTCCCTTTTGCTATATATTGAAAAAACAGTGTCTGCTCTTATTTTGGTTTTTTTAGGAAATTATTGATCATATCGAGGATATGGCGGGCATTCTCTCTGATGAGGAAAGAAGAGTCCTGGCGCATCGAAGTGATGGGTGATAAGAATGGGCGGAATGGGGGTTTCTCTGGGTCGACCAGGATGGGCAACTGAGCATGATGGCAACGGATTTCGATCTGTCGGGGCATCTCGAGAGGTTCGCCATCGACATGAGCCGCCCCCGGCTCATGGATGATAGTCGCCTCAGGCACACGAATCGCCTCAACGAGATAATTACTATCCATTCGACCGGTGAAGAGTTCGACGCCTGCCAACGCTCGAGTGAAGGGATTGCCGGAATGGACCACAATCAAGTCGAGCAGTCCATCGCGGATCGAAGCTTGCGGGGCTATAAATGCATTATTGCCATATTGCGAAGCATTGCACACGACGACGGCAAGGGCGTTAACCTCGAAAGAGATATCGCCGGTGTGTATCTCGCAATGCACCGGAGTGAAATTGACATACTCACGAATAACGCTGCGGGCGTATGAGATGATGCCACGTTCGGGCATGGTGGAATAAAGTTGAGTCACCCTGGCATCGAACCCGAGACCGAAAGTGCAGAAGAAACAGCGGTCATTAGCAGAACCATAATCGCACCACTCGACATTGCTTCGAGCGATGATGCGGAGGGCATGGTCGACATCGATCGAGCCATAAATATGACGCGCCAGACCATTGCCGGATCCGTATGGGAGTATACCCAGCGCCACATTTCCACCACAGAGAGCAGAGGCGACCTCATTGACCGTGCCATCGCCGCCGGCGGCCAACACCGCATCATAGCCCTCGGCATGGGCATTGCTTGCCAACTCCGCAGCATGTCCGGCATGCTCGGTCAGCACACTATCCACCTTGGCGCCTGTCGGCTCCAAGGCACTCCTGACACGCTCGGTGAGGCCATCCTTGGAGAGGGTGCCCGAGATCGGATTAATGATTAGCAACACTCGTTTCATAGTTCCAAATATAATAAACTATAGTTTCAGACTGCAAAAAAAGCAGAAAAAAGAGAAATACCCTAAAAAAATAACTAAAAAATTAAAAATATGTTATATAACATTTGATAATATTTTGAAAGTATCTACACCCGATATAACTTTGCAATACGAAAATTCAACACCGACAAGTGTCGAATTTTTAGCGCAAACATTAGTTAAACAAATCAGCAAACCTTAATACCGAAAACTTTAAGTCTAATACCGGAAAAACGGAAGAACGAAGAAATGCAAACAACAGGGTAATTGATTATTATTGACCTTAATCAGAGACAGATTCCGACGAGAGTCGATAATCTATCAAGTGGGTTGGATGATTTCATCCGACCCACTATATTTTTATCCATTTGTATACCTCATTTTCACTTCTATATAAAAGGTCTAAAAAATGTTGTATAACATCACTAATTTTCTTGCACAATCGGACAAAAATTTCTAATTTTCGGGGTAACAAAAATCTAATACAGTATGAAGAGGAGTTCAACTTCGGACTAACATTCACGTATACATTAACTTAACAACAATAACAACAAAAATATACAGATTTCATCATGAAAAGAATTTACAAGAGTTTGTTCACCTGCGCCGTGGCAGGCGTCATGGCGGGTGGGATGCTGACATCCTGTATCGATGACGGCTATGATCTTGACGACATCGATCTGACGATCAATGTCGGAGGAGACTTGGGTGTGCCAACGAGCAGCACCGAGCAGTACACAATCTCAGACGTGTTGGATCTATCCTCCACAAGTTCGATCAAGGCGACAGGCGATCAATATGGTTATGCCAAGGGAGACTATGTGCTGGTGGAGAATGGCGATCCGAGCTATTCGACAGTCAACATTGATACGCAGGATGTGAAGAATATCACATGCGATCCGACTAACGTAAAATTATCGCTCACCTCACAGGGCACCAATCAGGATGTGGATCAAACGATCGAAGGTATCCACTCAAAGGTGAAGCTCAGCGACGACAATATCGACAAGCAACTTCTGTCGCTGACACGCATTGATGCGAATGTGAAGCTCGACATGGGCTTCAAACTTGAAGCCTCGACAGGTTTTAAAGGCTCGCTGACCTTGATGCCCGGTTTTACGCTCACCTATCCCGAGGGATGGACGATCGACCTCTACGACCAGTCGATGGCATCTTATTGCAAGGTGGAGGGACGCAAACTTATCTTCACTGCAGCCAAGAAATTCACCACAGCCAGCGGACTGAGGGTACCGGTGAGGGTAACATCATTCGATTTCACCAACATGCCTGCGGGTGAGGGCCTCTATAAGCCGGGACACTTCTTGGTGAATGGCGAATTGCTGACCTCCGGACCGGTGAGAGTGTCGACCGGCAGCACTGCCGCCGGCACAGCCATCAACTTGAACGTGAAGATCACACCGACGATCCCGGCGATGACTATCACCGCCGTTACCGGCAAGATCGATCCGAAGGTGGATATCGACAACAGCAGCTTCGAGATCAACGACATCCCCGACTTCTTGGCAGAAGAGGATAACTATCTCGACTTGGCAGACCCGCGCATCGTGCTGAATGTCAACAATGGTTCGCCGGTGGACATCAACCTGAATGCCGTGGTAGAGGCAGTGACAAAGAATGGTGGCGTGCGCCAAATCGGCATCGGTGATGCTCATGGCACGTCGCAGGTGATGGTGAAGGCGTCGTCGCAGAACAAGATCGTGCTCTCAGCCACAGGCAATGCCGTGGAGGGTGCGACAGTGGTGAAAGTGCCCGGACTCTCCGAGCTTCTTGCCAAGATCCCCGACCGCATCAACATCAAGGATGTGACAGCCAAAGTGCCGAGCAACAAGGAGTATACCATCCGCTTGGGTAGCAAATTCTCTGTCGTCACCGGCTATGAGGCGGTAGTGCCCTTGGCATTCGGCGAAAATCTGCGACTCTCCTACTCTACCGACGAGACAGGATGGGATGAAGATCTCAGCAAATATAATTTCAATGAAGTTACCGCCACCATGAAAGTGGAGAACTCGATCCCCTTGGAGATGGTGCCGGAAGTTCAGGCTCTCGATGTCTTCGGCCATGTGATCGAAGATGTGACAGCCACGGTCGAAGGTAAGGTTGAAGGTGGCTCGGTGGCATCTCCCGCCATGTCGGAACTCCGGGTAACACTCCGCTCGAATGCCGATAATATCGGCCGCCTCGACGGATTGCATCTCGAATTCAAAGTTACCTCATCACCCAAACATGTGGGCGAGGCTCTCAACGAAGCGCAAGCTCTGAGATTTACCGAGATCCGCCTCAAACTCAAGGGTGGAATCACCATAGATGCCAACTAATCGAATAGCAACCTACTAAAAACTTTCGACCAATGAAAAAAACTATCATAACAGGGTTGGCTCTTGCCCTTGCCTCCATCCCGGTGATGGCTCAACAAGAGGCTTCACGAAGCGGTTACTTCCTCGATGGATATACCCATCGCCATGAACTGAACCCCGCTCTCGGTGGTGAATATAATTATGTGTCTATACCTATTTTGGGCAATTTCAATTTGGGTGTAAACAGCAATGTGGGTGTCAATACATTCCTCTATAAGCTTCCCAACGGCCAACTTACCACCTTCATGAACCCCAACGTAGACGGCCAGGAGTTTGTGTCCAAGCTCGCCGGCAACAATAAGGTGATGCCTAACTTGAATCTGACCATCGCATCGGTGGGCTTCAAGGCCCTGGGCGGTTTTAACACCATATCGCTCTCGGCGAGAGTCGATGGGGGCGTGAACGTGCCCAAAGGTTTGCTCGAATTTATGAAGATGGGTCAGCAGGGCGAGTCATCGACCTATTCTTTCGAGAATTTGCGTGTCAACATGAATGCATCGGCAGAGATCGCCTTGGGACATAGCCACAAGATCAACGACAAGATCGATGTGGGTGCGAAGGTGAAGGTATTGCTCGGCATGGGCAATCTCGATGCACGCATCCAGAAGATGAATATGACACTCTCGGACACCCAGTGGAAGATTACCGGCCAGGGTAATGTGAACGTGGCACTCGGCTCGGGACTCTATCTGCCGACATATCAGGAGGCAGGAAGAGAGTATGACAATCCTTCGCAAGCCGACCAGATCTCGTGGGACGATATGGATTATAACAGCTTCTCGATCGCCGGCGGTGGTGCAGCCCTCGACCTTGGTGTCGTGTATCGCGGGTTGGTGCCCGGTTTGACCCTCTCAGCCTCAATCCTCGACTTAGGTTTTATGACTTGGAATAATGTCAATAAGGGTGAGACACCCTACACCGAGTGGACGTTCGATGGCTTCAAGGATATTGCCTTTGACGAGGATAGCCCCAACTACGAAGAGAACAAGCTCGACGAGCAGATAAGCCGTCTTGGCGATGACTTGGAAGACTGCTTTAACTTCCGTCGCGTTGAGGACAATGGCTCACGCGCCACAATGCTCGCCACCACGATCCACATCGCCGGCGAATATGAGATGCCCTTCTACAAGAACTTGACAGCCGGTCTCTTGCTGACGCAGCGCATCAATGGAGCCTTCTCATGGACAGAGGGACGCCTCTCTGCCAACTGCAAACCGACAAAATGGTTTGACGTTAGTGCCAACTACGCGATTTCGACTTTCGGCTCCTCATTTGGCTGGATGATCAACTTCCACCCCAAAGGGTTCAACTTCTTCATCGGGTCGGATCATCAGTTCTTCAATCTGACACCGCAGATCGTGCCTGTGGGCCATGCCAACGCCAACGTCACCTTTGGTTTCAACGTCACCTTCGGCAAATCCTAATAACACCCCAACAAGAGCGAAAACACATGAACTAACATAAAGTGTGTCAAGGACAAAGATCCTTGACACACTTATTTTTCGGGGGATAGCAAATAGAGGGTAATGGGATAGAGGTATGGGGTAAAAGCGAAAAAAAGAGAGAGAAACGAAAAATAAGTAGCAAAAAATTTGGTGGAATGAAAAGAAATTCCTAACTTTGCACTCGCAAACGGGGGACAACCCCTCGGAAGCGGTAAGGTGCCATAGCTCAGTTGGTAGAGCAAAGGACTGAAAATCCTTGTGTCCCCGGTTCGATTCCTGGTGGCACCACCGGAAAGCCTCGACGCTGTCGAGGCTTTTGTCGTATATATGGTGAGATATCAGAGAGAGTTTCCCATACAGTACTGCCGTTTGTTGAGGGTCTGAAAGGAATCGGGGGCTCATGGTTAAGTCCACCTTAGATTTTTTGAAAAATGCAGAATACACGACACT
>SFMJ01000212.1 GCA_004553095.1 Bacteroidales bacterium | reverse complement strand
GTTACAGAAATTAAGCTTAATGGTCAGCCTCAAGACTTGTCTTATTTCTGGGGTAACTTCTATTTCACTGTAACTGATGAGGTAAATACTCTCGAGATAACTGCAGCCCCTTATGGAACTATCACCGCTATCGTCAACGTTACTTGCAAGGATGCTTTCAGCGTATACAAACAATATCAAAGTCCGGAGAACCTCGTGGAAATCGTCGAGGGTGAAAATAGAATTGAACTCTCTCAGAAGAATAACTCCATGAGCTATTCGGTCAATCCCGGTTATGAGCTCGTTTCTGCTACCAAGACTGAAGGCGATTTGGATCCCATCGATATCTCCAACTCTCCGTATATCTATGATATAACCGATGGTATGGTAATCAACCTCGTTGGTCAGGCTGAAGTCCTCGATTCTCACGCTGTAATCTGGGTAGACGATATGTCTGCAGCCAACTATTATTTCTCTTTCGAGAATGCTAAACGCTTCAACTTCGGTCACGGCTGGGCAGGTGATAATATCCAGAAGTTCGTATTCCTCAATGGTGAGGCCAAGAGCCCGAACTATGACGGCGGTTCTTTCTGGAATCTTACTCTCGCCGATGGCGACGTTGTTAAGGCTTTCGTAGCTGCCGAACCTGTAAATTGCACAGTTTCTATCGACGCTGAAGAGGGTGTCGCTACTGAGGTGACTGTCGACCGTATCTCTCCTGTAACTGACTGGTCGGAGGGTATCTCTTGCTTCAACGGTACTGAAGTCGCTATCGCTTCTTCTCTCGAAGATCCCGACAAGACTGTTGTCGTGACTCTCAATGACGAGCCCCTCGTTGCCGGCGAAGATGGTAAGTATGTGTTCGTAGTTGAAAACGAAACTAACTCCGTTAGCATCACTACTACTACTTCAGGCGTTAAGTCTATGATCTCTGATAAGACTGTTAGCCCCGTATTCAACCTCCAAGGTATCCGCGTTGCTAACTCTGACGACCTCAACAACCTCCCCGCTGGTGTTTATGTCGTAGATGGCAAGAAAGTCGTTGTGAAGTAATTTCAAACCAATCTCTTATGGTTTAAACCTTTATATCATCCCGGTGTGTGCATCATCCTACTCACACACCGGGATGCGGTTTTTCCAAAAATCGCTCTTTGGGCGTTGCTCGCCCTTTCAGGCTCCGCTCTCGCCGACGATCAGCTTGCCATCAGTTTTAAAGCCGACGGCACTGCTCCTTCTTTCAGCTTCCAGATAGCCACTACCGAAGAAACTCAAATCAAAGTAGATTGTGGCTATGGCCCCGTCACCTACGATGTACATCCCTCTTTCTGGAGCGACGAAAATCAAACTATCATTTCTACTGTCGTCCCCATTACTCTGAGTGAAAGCAAGGAGGTCAAAGTGTATGGTGACCCCTCTCTTATCAATTACTTCTTCTCGCAGGGTGGCTATATCGAGTCGATCGATTTAGGCCAGTGCTATAACCTGCAGATTCTCGACCTCTCTCACAATGTCCTCAAGGCCCTCGACCTCTCCCCTTATACGCAACTCCAGGCGATATATCTTACTGACAACCCATTCTCGGCCGAGACTCCTCTCGTAGTCGGCGATAATCACCCCGATCTCCAGATCCTCGAAGTCGATATCGTCGATTATATCTCTCCCGATTTCGATATCAATACGTTCACCAACCTCAAGTCGTTCGACGCTTACGCAAATAAGACACTCTCGCATCTCGACCCCACCAACTGCCCCGGGCTGATGAGACTCTCTGTCGATATGTGTCCCATTGAGTCGCTCGACGTGACTCAAAACACCGAACTCGTGGTCCTAAATATCGAAGATACAAAGATCACGACAATCGACCTTACTCACTGCTCCAAACTCCAGCAACTCTATGCAAGACATGAGAGCGGTTGGGTCAATCGTGCTTACAAGATGACCAACCTCGACCTTAGCGGTAACCCCGAGTTGACATATCTTACCGCCGGCGGAAATCTCCTAACTTCGATCGACCTCGCTCCATGCCCCAAGTTGAGTTATGTCATCCTCAGCAATAACCTCCTCTCGGCCATCGATATCTCCAACAATCCCCTGATATCGACTCTAAACCTCTCTGACAATAATATGTCGTTTGCCACCCTTCCTCTCCCCTCCAAAAATTTCTATGAGTATACCTACAAGCAGCGTGCTCTCCCCACCGAACGCTCTTATGCCGAGGGTACCGTGCTTGATTTCTCCGATAAGGTGCTGCGCGAGGGTTCTGCCACTACTTGCACTCTCTATTCTTATAATGTGGCTGGCGATGTTTATACTCCGCTCAATAATTCTTATTTCTCTTACGCCGACGGAAGAGTGACTCTCCTCAAGGCCCACAGAGATTCTCTCGTAGTCTCTTTCGCCAACCCTCTTTTCCCCGACGCTACTCATGAGACTCAAAAG
>SFMJ01000211.1 GCA_004553095.1 Bacteroidales bacterium | reverse complement strand
ATATAGCTCAGCATCACCTCATTATTATGTACGTGATTCCAAGCTCGATACCTTAAGTATATCGTGTTTTTATTGGATTTCAATTTAAGATAACCATACAAATCGTGTTTCCGGGCATCACGCTGCTTCACACCGATAATTTCAGCATATGCGCTGGAATGCATAAAGGCTAATTTATCACATTCTGAATTTATGCCACCATCTTGATTAAACGGTATAACCGTTGCAGTATTTCCCATGCAGATTTCGTTTCACCAACGGCTCACTCATGGCGTTATAATGATTTGTTTTGATATAGAAAAAGCGTGAGAGCCAATACCTATTGCTCGTCCGCTTCCTGAGGCCTACCACAGCCCATCCAAGTAGAACGAGCAACGCAGACCTCACGCCGATATGATATATGCCAAGAAGCATCTGACTTTGCAGTCAAATGCGATTGGGATATTACATACCCATGAGCACCTATCGTTGCCTGCCCTTGACTTGGATTATAGAAAGTGGTAGTTTCAGGAAGTCAAGAACAGCGTAGATAAACGCTTTCTATTAATATGTCAGTCCCGCACCCTCAGCAGCAGCATAGCCACCACTCCCGAGCAGCGTGAGAATACGCAAAGTTACAATTTTTTCTGAAAACTAAGCATAAAAGTAACAAAAAAAAATATTATAGTTCTCAGACCGGGAGTTTTATTTTTACAACTTATTGATAATAAGGAAGAAGGAGTAAGAAGGGAAAGAACTTGATGCGTTGGAGGGAGGCTCGGCGATGGGATCGCTGAGAATAGTATCAGAAATCAAGAGCTAAGGAAGTGAAGAGGGTTCAAGAGGGAATGGAGGGGAAAGAACTCCCGGGAAGAGAGAGGGGTGCTTAAGAGGCGGGAGGGGGAGGGATGGTGAGGGAGGGGCGGGAGGTGGGGGCTGTTTTAGGGGAGGAGGTGGGGGAGGAAGATTATTAGGCCTATGGCTATGGCGGCGAGGGTGAATAGGAGGACGGCACCGGCGGCGACGTCTTTTGCTATTCGTATGAGGGGGTCTTTTTGCGGGGAGACTTTGTCGGCGAGGGCTTCGATGGCAGTGTTGAAGCCTTCGGCGGAGAGGACTCCTCCGAAGCATAAGATAACTGCACACCACTCCGAGGGGGAGATGTGGAAGAAGCAACCGGCTATAATGACGAGGCACATCACGGAGAGATGGATCTTGGCGTGGGCCTCGTTGCGGAAGAGGTGTGCTATGCCACGGCCGGCGTATTTGAAAGCGTTGATTCTTTTTCTTATATAAGACATAATGGAGAAAGACGATAAGTGGGGACGATAAATGGGAAAAGCTCGCTACGCTCGCCACCCGAAGACAAAAGGGGCCTTCGGCCCCGGGGAGGAGGATAGACTCCACTCTGTAGGGGAGGGCTGAGGGAGAGCTGAAGGGAGAGGAGGGGAGGGAGGGCTGAAGGGAGAGCTATGGAGGAGAGGGGAGGGAGGGCTGAAGGGAGAGCTATGGAGGAGAGGGGAGGGAGGGCTGAGCTGAGGGAGAGTTATGGAGGAGAGGAGAGGGGAGGGAGGGCTGAGGGAGAGCTATGGAGGAGGGAGGCTGAGGGAGAGCTATGGAGGAGGGGGAGGGAGGGGTTAGAATTCGAAGGAGGCGTATATGCCTATGTTGGTGCCGTCGGAGACGGGGGCTATTTGGAGGTTGTGTTTTTTGGCGAAGGGGCGGGTGAAGATGTAGGCACTGCCGGCACCGATGGCCGCTCCGGCGAGGACGTCATACCAGTAGTGTTTTTTGGAGAAACATCTCCCCCAAGCCACGTAGCAAGACAAGGCATAAGCGGGAGCCCCGAAAGCCCATCCATATCTTCGTTGCAGGTAACCGGCTGTGGCAAAAGAGACGGCAGTATGACCGGAGGGGAAAGAATGGCGGTCGGAATGATCGGGGCGCCATTCCTTGACGGAATATTTGAGAATAAGAGTAGCGGCAGCAGTCACGGCAGCGGTTTCGACACCCTGTAAGAGGCCCTTCCAGTCTTGCATAACGAGCGTGCCAACAAGGGCTGAAGCGGGGAGAGCGATAGCAACGACATCGGTGGAAGTAGCCACACCCTTTTGCGCCGGAGTTCGTTGAAAAGTTGTTACTTCATCTTGCGCCATAACTCGAGGAGAAGAGAGAGCGAAGCACAAGATAGGAATTATAAAGAAAAGAAAGCGAGAATGAGCGTTTCGCATAAATTCAGATATTAAAGGAATAAATGAATAGATCGAGATCACCGCAGAGAGGCAAAGCTCAAGAAATAAGGAACCGGTTCTAAATCTACTAAACCAAGATGGTTCT
>SFMJ01000210.1 GCA_004553095.1 Bacteroidales bacterium | reverse complement strand
TAAACAATGAAATCACCCTCCAAGATTTGTTTGAATAAAAAGAATGGGCGTTCTGTGGAACACCCATTCTTTTTATTTTTCGGAACGGAGGATTTGGTAGTAGCGGTCGAGGACCTCGTGGGCGGCAGTGAACGATGACTGCTCGTTGTTGAGGATTCTCATCTCCTTCTGCTCGAGGAGGGCTCGAATCTCGGGGAGGCTGTAGAAGTGATTGCGCAGCTGCTCATTGATGGTCTCGAGCATCCAATATTTGGCTTGCTCATTGCGTTTGCGCTCGAAATATCCGGTCTTTTTGACATACTCGAAATATCTGTCGATCATATCCCATACCTTGTCGATATTGAGTTCATAATATCCGCTATAGGTAGTGACCTCAGGTTTCCATTTGCTGGGAGTCGGGGGAAAGAGCATCATTGCGTTGCGGAATTGAGCCGCAGCCAGGTTGGCGCGGTCGATATTGTCACCGTCAGCCTTGTTGATAGCGATGCCGTCAGCCATCTCCATGATGCCACGTTTGATACCTTGTAGTTCATCGCCGGTGCCTGCCAACTGAATCAGCAGGAAGAAGTCGACCATGGAATGTACGGCGGTTTCCGACTGGCCGACACCTACGGTCTCAACAAAGATATTGTTATAGCCGGCAGCCTCGCAGAGCACGATAGTTTCGCGAGTCTTGCGAGCCACGCCACCAAGAGATCCGGCCGAGGGGGAAGGGCGGATAAAGGCATTGGGATGCTGAGAAAGTTTCTCCATGCGAGTCTTATCGCCGAGGATCGAACCCTGAGTACGCTCGCTCGAGGGGTCGATGGCGAGGACGGCGAGTTTGCCACCCTGCTTGAGGACGTGGAGGCCAAAGACATCGATCGAAGTTGACTTGCCGGCACCCGGCACACCGGTGATGCCGATGCGGCGTGAATTGCCGGTATATGGAAGGCACTTC
The DNA here is from genome assembly GCA_004553095.1 of Bacteroidales bacterium. Taxonomy (GTDB): domain Bacteria; phylum Bacteroidota; class Bacteroidia; order Bacteroidales; family Muribaculaceae; genus Lepagella. Next base: position 1,790 of record SFMJ01000210.1, on the reverse strand, counting down.
TCGATAACCTCCTGGGCTATCTGCTGATGTGCGTCTACGGTCGACTCGACGAGAGTCACAGCCTGCCCCAGCACGGTGACATTACCCTTGAGGATACCCTCCACATATTCGCCGGGAGTGAGCAGGCGACGTCGCGCCACCGGACGACGATAGGGGTTAACACTGGGCTGTGAACTGACTCCGGAGTTGACCTGAAGTCCTTTGTAATCGGGATGATTTTCGGGGTGTTCCATATCTTTGTATTAGATTTTTCTTGTTTAAGTTAAGGGATTTTTCGCAATTTTTCAAATATAAGAGTGCGTTCCCGACAAAAATAAAGCGCGTTCCTTAGGAATGCGCTCTTGTATTGAGAAAATATGGGGTTATTCCTTATATCCTGCCACGGGGATGGTGAGATGGGGATGCAGGGGGTCGTCGGTGATGACATTGATGGGGAATCGCCAGGGGCCGGTAGCGAGGCGGTCGACATCGATTTCGATCTTGATGCGAACGCTCTTGCCCGGTTTGATCTTAGCGGGGATCTTGCCAAATGTTATGGCTTCACTCTGCGAATATATCTTGAGGGGATGTAGTTCACCCTTGCCCTGATTTGTGATGGTAAACTCCCGCTTGATGCAGCGAGTGGTAGCAGGGTCGATGACTCCGAGGTCTACCGGATCGGGGGCGAGGAGACAGATGGGGTGTTTGTCACCCTGTCGGCGCATCAGCATACCCTGATCGGGGAGCACGAACGTGCGGAAGAGGAGCGACTTGACCTCCTCTCCATCCACCATCAGATGGAGGGGCACCTCTACATCGCCATAATCACCATATTTATTTCCAACGAAATCGAGGCTATAGACGAGCACGTCGCCCGGACCTGCCTTAGTGGTGGTGGCGGTGACACATAGGGCGGGATGATCGGCTTTGAGCTGAGTGTCGATGCTATCCATGCTCACCGAATAGATCTTGAGGAAGACCAATGGCGAGTGGTCGGTCGTAACGGAGGGGACAGAGAGGATGGTATCGGAGAGGCGCACCTTTCCGGCATCTACGGGATATAGCGAAGAGAGAGACTCGGGAGTGCCGAGCACATTTCCTGAGATAACGATGGAGTGGGTAGAGCCATCGGAGAGAGCCACCCTGATAGTTTTGCGGAAGCGCCCGGGGCGCTTGGCAGGATCGAAAGTATAGCCGATATAGGCGGTATCGCCCGGGGCAATCAGATCGTCGCTGAAATCAGAAGTAGTGCACCCACATGTGGGCTTAACCGAAAAAATTGATATGGTATCAGAGCCTACATTGACGAAATGAGAGCGTGCCGAAACGGGACCTGCCACCTCTTTGATCAGCCCGAAGTCATGGTTCTTATCGACCCATGATATCGAATCGCGAGCCGAACAGAATAGCGAGGGGAAAACGACAAGAGCAACGAGCCAAGCGAAACGGTACACCGAAGTGAGGCAAGGTGCACCGGATGTAGCGACTAATCGAGGCAAGCGCACATTCTTATATAAAAGATGGGGAGTCATACCTGTTATTTATTAGGGTTGACAGTGCCGGTGATCTTGAGACGGACCTTCTTTTGCTTGCCGTTGGTGCGAACTGTTATCACCTTGGTGAAAGGTCCGGGGCGATAGATCGGCTTAAAGGTTACTTTAATTTTACCCGACTTGCCGGGAGCAATAGGTTGCTCGGGGTATTGGGGTTCGGTGCAACCGCAGTCAGCCTTAGCATCGAGGATCACCAGGTTGGCATCTCCGGTATTGGTAAAATTGAATGTATGCGACACGGGGCCACCATGCTCTGCG
>SFMJ01000048.1 GCA_004553095.1 Bacteroidales bacterium | reverse complement strand
AATTATCAAGAGATCGATACTCTCTCCCTCTCTGTCGATCAGTTTGGACGCTTCTCCGGCAAGTTCAAACTTCCCAAGGAGGGTATGCTTGGCGATTGGAGTTTGCAGGGCAGTGTGTACATCTCTCACAAAAATAACTCTCTGCCGGATAATCTTGTTCGGTTGGCGGGTAAGTATTGCACTTTCGAGTCTGGTTTTGTTGTAGCTGATTATAAAGCACCGACCTTCACCGGTGTCGTTGCCTCGGATCTCCCCTCTTATAAGGTGGGCGACAAAATCTCTTTCCATGGCTCTGCCAATACCTACGCCGGAATGCCCGTGGCGGATGCCAAGGTCTCGTATGTCGTGAAGTATGCTCCCCTATGGTGGTTCGGTTATGGCTCGGATGCCTCTTACGGCGGCGAAACCATCACCGCTCAGGATGGATCGTTCGAAATTACACTCGACACTAAAGGACTGATCGGCACCGACTTCGAAAGTGGCTCGTTCACCCTCTTGGTCACTGTCACCAATGACGCCGGTGAGTCTCAAGAACTGCAACCTCTATTTTTCTCCCTCTCGGAGGCTTGCCATATATCCCCGAGCAGCGACCTGGCTATGATCAATGCCTCTGTTGCCAAGTCTTATAATGTGCCGGTGTATGACATCTCTCACCATCCGGTGGTGAAAACAGTATATTATGCCATCGACGATATGAAGGGTGAGCGTATGGCTTTCGGTGAGTTCCAATCTCCGACCTTCTCTCCCGATATGTCGAAGATCCCTTCGGGCAAGTATAAGTTGTCCTTTTCTCTATCCCCCGATTTCTCCGATGCTGCCGATGTCGTGTCGAATGAGATGGTGGTGTGGCGCAATAATGACAAGACTCCACCCGTCGAGTCTCCCCTCTGGATCACTGCCGATAAGATTATCGCCCCTCGCGGTGATCGTCAGGTATCCCTCCGCGTCGGTTCTTCTTACGATAATGGCTACATCCTGGTGCAAACATGTGATGTCGACACCCTCATCAGCGAGGCGTGGGTGATGGTAAACAAGGGGTTCGTATCGCTCGATTTCAATGCCCCCGCCGAGGATGCGCGTCTCTTTATTAATCTCGTCGGTATGAGAGATCTTAAGTCTGTCATTAAGCGTGTCGAGGTGATACCGGAACTCCAAACCAAGAGTCTGGTCATCTCCCAAGAGTCGTTCCGCAATCATATCGAACCGGGAAATAAGGAGTCGTGGCGATTCTCTTTCCGATTCGACGATAAGTTATGCCCATCTATCCCCGTTATGGCGGTGATGAACAATAAGGCTCTTTCCGCTCTCGAACCCTATAGCCTATCTCGTCCCAACACGTCGCTGAGTTGGATTCCTCGTCTCTCGACAGAACCCACCTCAATATCCTCCTATTCGGTAAATACATCTCTTTATCAGTATGTTCAGGGTCGTGATTTCCGTACTTACCCGACTCTCTGCCAACTTATCGACTATTATGGCTACCGCTCCGGCGTTCGCTCTTTCCGATATGCTAAGTCTGCCGCCATGGTCGAGGATTGTGATATGATGATGGATTGTGCAGCTCCATGTGCCGCTAATGAATGTAGTTCTATTGGTGCAGTGGATGAAAAGGCTTGTGTGGAAATGGATGAGTCTGCGGTTGAATCCGATGCGCCAGAGGATGCTACCCCCTCCACAGATTTGACTCCTCTCAGAGATGTGAATAATCCGGTAGCTCTCTTCTTGCCGGATCTCATCACTGATCAGCAAGGTGTCGTGGCTATCGATTTCGAAGCCCCCGATTTCGTCGGTATGTGGCAACTCCATCTTCTCGGCTTTACCCCCGAACTGAATGTCGCTGTCGAGTCTTTGGATGTCACCTCAGCCAAGCGTGTGATGGCGCAACTCAATGCTCCCCGTTTCGTCAGAACGGGCGATGTGGTCGCCGTTTCGGCTACTCTTTTCAATAATGACGATGCCCCCGCCGATGTCGCCGGACGTATCGTGATTTGCGATCCACTCACCGGACGTATCTTACATCAGCAGGAGTTTGAACCCATGTCGCTCTCTCCCTCCGCTTCGCGCGTTGTTACTACTTCCTTCACGACTCCGGCTGACCTTAATTCTATCTGCTTTAAGGTCTATGCCTCCATCCCCGGCAGCACCGATGGCGAGCAGGCCATCGTTCCCCTCTTGCCGGCAAGCAACCCCGTGTTGGAGTCTACCTCTTTCTATCTCCGGCCCAATGCTGATTCTTTAAATATCAAACTCCCGAAGTTTACCGACGACGCCGTCGTGTCGCTCTCTTATTGCGATAACCCTATCTGGGAGTGTGTCACTGCTCTCCCCGACCTCTTGATGCCTAAGTCGGATGAGTCTATCCTCGATGTCCTGTATGTGCTTTATGGCAAGTCGGTGGCTCAAGGTATTTTCCGCCGCTTCCCCTCTCTATTGGAGGGCGTTCAGGATCTGGCTCGATGTGACGGCGATAGTTCGGCTCTCATCTCTCCCCTCCAACGAAATGAGAACCTGAAACGTGTGTCGCTCAATAATACACCCTGGGTCCGTGACGCTCAGTCGCAAACCCTCCGTATGCAGGGGCTCGTGAATTATGCCGACCAAGATGCCATCGCCTCACAAATCCATAATCTTATGGAGACCATCGCAGAACGTCAAAATAGTGATGGCGGCTGGAGCTGGTGCCGAAATTTTAAGGAGTCTTCTTGGTTCATTTCTGATTTGGTAATCTCTACTTTCGGATCTCTCAAGAATCTCGGATATCTCCCCTCCGATGCCGAACCTATGGTGGAAAAGGCCATAAAGTATGTCGATAAGGAACTTGTGAAGTATAAGAAGGAATACAAGTATATCTCCGACCGTACCCTCCTCGATTATATCTTCGTGCGTGACCTCTTCTATGTCGATCTCCCCAACCGGGAGTTTGAAAAGATTCGCAAGGATTTCCTGAAGTCTTTGCGCAAGAAGTGGACCGGTTTTGATGTTAAGGATAAGGCTACTGCAGCTATGATCCTCTCTCGCACAGGCGATAAGGAGACTGCTGATCTGATCTTGGAGTCACTCCGACAGTTCGCTTCTTACACTCCTCAGAAGGGTATGTGGTTCGACAATATCCATTCGGATGCCATCCTTCAGTATCGTTCGCTGATCTCGACTTCCCGCGTGCTGGAGGCTTTTGCCGAGATTCAACCCAATGACCCGGCTGTCGATCAGATCCGTCAGTTCCTCGTCGTTACCAAGCAGACCACCGATTGGGGTGGAAATACGAGCACTTGCTCTGCCATCAATGCAATCCTCTCTTCCGGCTCTGATTGGACCATCCCTGCCGAGTCTCCCCGTTTCTACCTGAATGATCGTCATATCGAAAATGTCAAGGCAACTCCTCACACCGGCGCTGTCGTCGTTGATCTCGATCCGAAGGCGGCCTCGGGTGCAACCCTCTCCCTGAAACGTAGCGGCAACGGACCTGCTTGGGGTGGAGTAGTGGCGCAGTGGGTCGCTCCAATCCTCGATGTAAAAGCGGCTTCGATACCTCAGCTCTCTGTCGAGAAGAATGTATATGCCGTGGCGCACTCGGGCGAGGATCGTGTAGTCTCTGATTCTTATAAGCAGGGAGAGCGTCTCCATGTCACTCTTACTCTGATCTGCGACCGCGATCTTGAATATGTCACTGTCAATGACTCCCGTGCTGCTTGCCTCGAACCTGTAGAGCAAATTTCAGGTTATGACGCTGTCGATGGTGTATTCGTATATAAGGAAATTCGAAATGATGTCACCAATCTCTTTATACCCTTCCTCCCCAAGGGTAAGTATGTCATCGATTATGAGTGCTTCGCCGACCGCACCGGCACTTATTCCCTCGGCATAGCCACAGCTCAGTCGCAATATGCACCGGAAATCGCCGCACACTCTGCCGGAACTCTAATCACAATCCTCCCAAAAACAGAAGATTAGAGAGCGCTCTAATCTTCTGTTTGATCTATTGTTATCCGAATTGTATTGTCCTTATATATATGTAAAGGGGTGAGCTCTTTCGATGCTCACCCCTTATTCTTAGTTCTTAGATAGTCGGGAACCTTATTCGTCGGCTTTCCAGTTTACATATTGCTTTACAAATTTGCCTTTCTCGACTGTCTCGAAGATGATCTTCGCCGGCTTGGTCGAGTTGCCATCGTAGATGTAGAAGTGGATAGTTACTGTCGGATGGAAGTCTCCCACCGGCTGCATGTTCGGGTAGAGCACTGACAGTGTGCCGGGGCCTACCTCTTCTTCGAATCTCTTCTTCATCAATGCCACGATCTGTTCGTCGGTCATACCTTCGTAGGCGGTCGGGTTCTGTGCCCTCGCTGAGGATGCGCGCAGGTCGATGTTCCCCTGATATGCCGATACGCCGGTGTAGTAGTCGTTGTTGCCATAGGAGGTGATGTAGGCCTCTCCATCGGGCACATTATCACGTGTCCAGTCTACACATGCCTGGTAGAACCATGTGCTCAAGGGCTGATTCTTGCCTGCCGGAAGTGTCAACTCTACCGAGGGGTCAAGCTGCCATTTGCCGTCGCGTCGCACAAATTGGTTGGTTACCTCTCTCACGCCGTTGGTGGCTATGCTGTCATACCATTTCGATCCGTCGAAGGTGTATTCGGCGCAGGCATAGCTGGTTACCTTGTTAGAGAAGTATTTGTAGGCGACATATTTCACGGCATCTGCCGATGCGTAGGGATATTTGTTCTTCATGAAGATGGGAAGCAGTTCGTCGGCTTGTGTGCCGGAGAAGTTGCCGTAGGACAAGCCCATTGCCTCATAGTCTGCCGGCTGGATCACTGTGATGTTCGAGCCTGCTGCCGACCATTTCGAGCCGTCGAATACATAGACTGCATTCTCGCTCACTGAGGGAACGACCACCGATCTTGTGGCTTTGCGACGTGGCGATGATGTGGCTGCCGATACCTTGGTCACCACGATGTTGGCATTCACCATGTCGCCCGATTGTGAGGTCTGGGTGAAGTAGCCGCTTATAGTTGCTTTAGTACCATTCTGAAGCAGTGCCTTGGTCTCATCGCTCGCATAGTATATAGATCCGCGTGCTGCTTCCGAATCATCAAATACGATGTTGTAGTAGTTGCCATCCACCACTACTGTGCCGGTAATCGTGCCATAGACTGCCAATGCCGGATCGCTGTTGGCATGCGCCGATACAAGATAGTCTGCCGTCAAGTTGACAGGTGCAGGATAGGTGTAGGATTGACTCCCCACTTTCTTCAAGTTCTCGGCGTAGGCGATCTGCATACAGTTCTTGAAGCTGGTGATCGCACCGGTGGCGATCACCTGGTCACCGATGGCATATTCTTGGTAGGGGAAGCCACTGCCATACACCAGAATTGAGCCTGCTTTGTCGGTCAGAATGATGCCGCGAGTGCAGATACCGGTCACTACACCATTCACTGTAACTTCATCGCCGACACTCAGACCGGAGGTCAGCACTGAACTGAGCTCGAAACCGGGGGTCTCCGGATCTTCCGTGCCTCCGAAGTTGGGGTCTACTTCCGAACGATTGTAGTTCACCACTACATATTCTCCGGCCTCTGCTACCAGGTTGTCTGCCAGAATCTTGGGAATGTTGGCAGATGCCGAGTGTGAGGGAGAGAAGGCGGCGGTGTAGTCGGTAGAGCTGCCATAGACGATCTGGTAGTCTGCTTCGCTCACCACATATTCTTTGGCTCCGTTAAGCCCTTTCATCTCTTCGGGGAGTTCTCCCACTTCGCGATAGGTCAGGTTGAGTGCCGATCCGTCGGAGAGAGAAAAGTAACAGAAGTTGGCATCTTTAAGATAGTTGGGCATATACACCTCTGCTGTCGCCGAGGCGTTGAAGTAGTGCTGCGATTTGATCGCTGCCAATTCGTTGGATACTCCCGCCTCTTCTGCCAGTGCCTTGTTGGCGCTGTTGACTGCCAAGTATTCATAGTCGGCGTCGGTCAGTGTATAACTCAGGGTCTGAACGTCGGTGGCTGTATGCCCCTCTTCAAATCCGTCGAGATAATGATTGTTCCAACTGTTCTCGCTGCATGATGCCATCAGCAGCATCACGCCTCCTGCCATCAGCAGGTGTCTTATGTTGATTTTCATTGTGTTGTCGACTTAGAAGTGTATCTTAAGTTTGATTGAGAAGGTGCGCCCGTAGGAGTAGATCACGCGGAAGGCATTGTTCCATGCTCCGGCTGTGTCGCTCTGGGTGTATGCATCTTTTACATAGTAGTTGTTCAAGAGGTTGTTCACGTTGCCATAGATCGTGGCTTGCACTCCGCCGATCTTGAAACGATAACTTACGTTCAGGTCAAGCTCGTTGCCGAAGGGTATCTTCCAGGGGTCTGCCACTTCGATTACTTTGCCGTTGTCGTAGGCCGATGAGGATACCTCGTAGTCGGAGTAGTTGCGTGCCGAGCAGGTCCAGTCTGCACCGATGCGGAAGCCTTTGAAGGGCTTGAAGGTAACGCCTACGAAGGCTGTGGTCTGCGCCGAACCGCCGATCTTGCGTCCTTTCTGGTTCAGGGTCGCTCTCGCATGGTCGGGTGCCATGATGCCGCTGGCGATCGCTCCAGTGTTGATGTCTGCCAAGGGATATCCTTCGCTGCTGTAGAAGTAACCGGTCGGGTTGGAGTTCCATACCCAGTCGCCGATCGAGAACATTCCGTCAAGTTCCATCCAGTTGAATGGTATGTATTTCGCGTTTAGCTCGATACCCATGTGACGTGCTTTTACACCTGAGAGGCTGATTGAGTAGTATTGACCCGCCAATTCGCCGGTGCGGATCTCACCCGAGCGGGTAGTGCTCTTGTCGCTCTTGTCGATCCATTCGGTGTAGTAGAGGTCGGCGTTCAATGAGAATTTCGGCGAGTGATATCCGTAGCCCACCTCAAATGATCCGATTTTCGAGTTCTTCGCATCGGGATTGATCATATTGCTGGTAGATGAACTCAAGAACACGCCGTAGCTGAAGAAGGGTGCACGTGAGATATAACCTCCATTCACATAGACGTTGTTGTGACGGTTGATGTTATAGTTGACACCCGCTTTGATCGTTCCTCCCAAGAAGGTCTTGGTCTTCGAACGCTCATGCTCTTCGTCGTAGTAGAATTTGTCGCGACGCCAATAGCTGGTACCATTGAGCGATCCTGCCAATATGGTGGTGAGCTTGTTGTCGAGCGCTGTGTATTCCGCCTGGGCGTAAACTCCCTCTTGGGTCACATAGCCATAGTAGTTGCGATAGGCGATGTCGCCGACCCCAAGTTTCTCATATTTCCAGTCCGGATCGGCTGCAGCTGCATTGTTGATGGATTTAACATTCTTGCGGCTTTCGTAGTTCATGTAGTAGTCTCCTTCATAGAGATCTACGATCTTGTTGTAGTGGTGTCCTACATAATATCTTACGTCGATACCGCCGGTGAAAACCAATTTCTTGGGGATAAATTCATTCTTGTAGGTAGATACGAGTCCGATCCATGTGTGATCGTTTCTTCCATCGGTCATCACCATGTTTGACCCCGTGGTCGATTCCATATTCATACGCTGGATGGCGGCATAGTCGAAGGTGCCGTCAGGACAGCGGAAGAGGGTATTAACATTGCCTGAGGATGCTCCATACCAGCTGGAGTTGCTGAGGCTTGTGCCATTGTAGGTGCCATGGCCCTGACCGCTGTAACCTCCACCCGATGAGAAGCTGGCATAGATAGTGCTCGAGAGTGAGGATTTATGGTCGATCTGCCAGATGTGTCCCAATGAGATTTGAGGCTTGTGATAGTGGTTGTAGTTGGAGTTGCGTACTTGCCCATGCATATCATATCCGAAGGTCGGATTGTATTTGTAGGGCGATTCTCCATTCATATAGTCGCGTGCCTCTTGCCAGCCCTCGATGGAAAGTCCGTTCTGACTGCTACGCTGATAGTGGGTCTGCGGTGCGCCGAAGGCTGTTAAGGAGAGCTGATGGCTGTCGCCAATGCGCTTCGATACGTTCACAAAGTAGTTGTAGGAGTTGAAGTTGGTGCCCTGGATGTAGCCGTCACCCCATTTGCGCGATCCCAACACGGTGATGGCCCAACCATTCTTCATCAATCCGGTCGAAAGGCAAAATCCTACATTGTTCATCATGTCGTTGCCCATGCCATACCAGGCTGTGCCGCCTCGCTTGGCATCGGTCGAGCGGGTGGTGATGTTGATCGTTCCTCCCACTGAGGGTGAGGAGATGATCGCCGCACCAAGTCCGCGCTGGGTCTGCATGCTGCTCGTTACGTCGGAGAGCCCTGCCCAGTTGCTCCAGTAGACTCCGCCCCATTCCATGTCGTTGATCGGAAGTCCATTGATTAATACGGCTAAGTTCTCCGATTTGAAGCCTCGCATATTGATCTTGGCATCGCCGAATCCACCTCCGTCGGGTGTCGCCCATACGCCGGGTGTCGTCTTCAATACTTCCGGAAATTCTTGATTGCCAAGCTTGGCTTCGATCTCCGGCGCGCTGATCTGCGAAATCGCTATCGGCGTCTTGCGTGTCTTGGCTATCGATTGGGTGATTACTACGTCTTGTAGCATCGTCGATTCTATCTCCATCGAGATCTGCCCAATTTCTTTCTTTACTTTCATGGTCTGGGGCTTGTAGCCTACGTATGATATCTGGATATCACGCGTATTGTCGGGTACCGACAGCTTGAATCGCCCATCTATGTCTGTGTTGGCGCCGATCTGTGTCCCCGGCACCATGACTACGGCTCCGATCAGGGGCTCCCCCTTCTCGTCGACCACCTGACCGTGACACACCACATCCGCCAGCGCCCCTGTCGAGCATACTGACGTGATCGCTATCGTCACGCCCATTAGAATTTGTCTCTTCATAAGTTGTGATTTTTGGTTTTCTGTTTTATATGGTTGGTTAGATTTTATTTATTCCCCACAAATATAATCATTTTTTTAAACTTTTTTTACAAAACATACACCAAATTTCACAATTATTTAAATTTTGCTCCCTAATAGAGCGCATTCCTTAAATTTTTGGGGTCGTAGAGGCGCTCTATGCCCCCTCTACGTATTTTCTTCCTCTTATTTTTGGCTCTTTTTTCTTTCTCGGCAGAGGCGGCTAATGTCGGTTATCAGCCCTTCGTCATTGAGGATTACGGGGCGGAAGATGGTCTCGGCTTCGGCCTTGATCAGCGTCTCATCTTTGTAGCGGCTGGAGTAGTGTCCTGTCAGCAGTGTCCCCGCTCCGGCATCTCGAGCCACCATCGCTGCCTGACGAGCCGTGCTGTGATAGCGGTCGCGTGCGTCTGCTCGATGCTCTTCCAAGTAGGTCGTCTCATGATATAACAGGTCCACCGGCCCGATCTTCTCGGCTATACCCTCCATATAGCGAGTGTCGCCGATATGGGCATAACTCGGCGCCGGATCGGCATCGCGTGTCAACATCGCGTTGGGTATTACCTTACCCTCCGGCGTGATGTAGTCTGCCCCATTTGTGATCTCTTTCATACGACTCACCGGAACTTGGTGGTAGTCCACCATCTCTCGGATGATGTGCCTCAGACCCGGCTTCTCTTCAAAGATATACCCCACACAGGGCACCCGATGATCTAATGCTACTGTCCGAACTGTCAGTGAGGATGTCTCTAAAATCACTTTGTCTTCCGGCTTGATAATGTTAAATTCTATGTTAAATTTCAACTCGCACCCCAGGGCCTTGAGGATCTCTCGCATTATACGCTCTCCATCGGCAAAGGTGTGAATCGTCAATGTGCCCCCGATCTGAGATAGATTGTAGGTCATCAGAAGTCCCGGCAATCCTAATATGTGGTCGCCATGAAGATGAGTCAAAAAAATGTGACGCAGACGAGTGGGCTTTAGCCTCGCTTTCATGAACGCTACCTGCGCACCCTCGCCGCAGTCGATCATATAGAGTGTCTCACGATGATTCAGCACACTGCACGATGTGTAGTGGCGTGGCGTCGGCTTCGCCGATCCGCATCCCAACGTATATAACTTGAATGTTCCCATAAGCCGCTTTAAGTTTATCTTAGCACTAATATCTAATTGCAAAATTACTCATTTTTTGCCATTTCCCTATTCCGATTCACTCTTATTTTTTTATTCCTAATAATATATATCCTCTTTTTTGCGTTATTATTTTAGTATATCTCTGCTCTCGGGCATCGATTACTATTTCTGGTTGAATTAATCATTCTTTAAATTTTCTTTTTTATCATGAAGATTTTACACATCTTTGCTTCAGCTCTTTTAGCTATCCTCTCCCTCTCTCTTCTCTCTTCCTGCAATACCGATTCGGATGAGAAAAACAATTCTATTGTCGATCTCGCCACCTACAACCTCTATACCGACTCTTCGAATGGCGATGTTATCGGCATCAAACCTGCCGTGTATCGTTTCGGGTTATATTTCACC
>SFMJ01000047.1 GCA_004553095.1 Bacteroidales bacterium | reverse complement strand
GGTGCACTGGCACGCATCTTCTATATGAAAAAAACATACGAATGGCTGTTTTCTCATTCACTCTCAGACCCCGACTGGCCTGTGAACAAGAAAACAGCCATCAATAAGGAAGACCTCTCTAACGCCTATCAAGACCTCAGGCAGGGCACACCCGACCTGGAGGTGATAGACGACTGAATCAGATATATTTCTTTATCATGCCGATGCAGCTGACGGTGTTCACTGGCTTAGAGAGAAAGTCGTTGCAACCAGCAGAGAGCGCCTGAGCACGGTCGCTCTCAAAAGCATTGGCGGTGAGCGCTATGATAGGTAGGTCGGGGCGCACCTGTTTGATTTTCTGTGTCGCTTCCAAACCATCCATGATAGGCATCTTGATATCCATAAGCACGAGGTCGGGATGATATTTTCGCGTAAGCTCCACGGCACGTTTACCGTCTGCGGCCTCACCGACAATTTCATGGTTTTTGCACGCGACTATTTAACTAAAGAACACATAGACTACTTTATCTTTGGTCACATCCACCTCTTCCGTTCCGAGCAAATAGCCCCCAACTCCCAAGTAATATTCCTCGGCGAATGGATCTCCCGCTGCTCCTACGCCCGCTGGAACGGCCAAGACCTAACCCTACACCAACTCCCCAACCCCTAACCCCCATTAGAACGCACTCTGTATTTGTCATAATTATTACCAACAATACTTCTCTCGAGTCCTGAAAGGCACTTAAAATCTATATATTAGATTATCTCACAGATAGAGAATGTTACGATAATCTGCATCTTCTTTATAATTTTGATTGCAGCTATCCTCTTCCTTAAATATCCATACGGCAACGGCGAAACCATGTTCCGACATATATTCTTTTGATATTATATGTTTTGCAACATGTTTTGGCTTTTTGTTGCATTTTTATTTCACTATCTTTTTTTATTTCACTAACTTTGCACCGACCTAAAGAACAATCTTTTTTACCTTAAGATTTTTTACCTGTAGAAACTTATAAATGGCGTGTCCGTGAGGGCCACGCCATTTTATTATTATCTCTCTATTTTCTTCAGCCTTGTTAGCACGATTGACCTCGTTAGCCCTATTTGTCCTATCAGACTTAGAGCGCGTTCCCTTTCTCTTTCTCCTTATCTTGTCGTTCTTTTTTTACTAAGAAGACTCTAAGGGCGTAGATGATGGCGAGCTCCGACAGCACTACGACTATCAGCCGAACAGTCTCTCCCTCGGCTATAAGACGGGGGGCAAACCATGTCGTCATCACTGCCAAGTAGATCAGCAGCAGGATAGGCATCCATACCGACCTACGTAGTTTTTTCTTGTTGCGCTTGTTGGTAGTTGGGGTCATCAAATTCTCTATAATATTTTGAAGTTCGATAATCAAATCCATCCTTGTTCAGATACTCATATATCGTGATACATGCCAAGGCATCAAGGGCGGCATATTCCTGTTGATACTGTGTCAGTACCTGTGTTTCCCAGTTGCTCAGTCTTTGCCCCTTCGATATGCGCTTGTCGAAGAGTATGCCATAGATCCTCGACAGACTATTGTCTGCGATGTTATAACTCTTCACGTATGCCTGAAGATCGATGAATCCCTTCGGCTCCAGTTTGTAGCACTTGTGAAGATTCAGAAAGTCATCATGGATAGACACTCCGATCTTCATAATATGCTCATCTTCCAAGATATCCAATACACACTTAGGCATGCCGATAATATTGATACGGAACAGGAAGCACTCCGTGTGAGTGGAGAGCTGAAGCAATGCCACATTATGATGCTGTCCTGACTTAAATGTCGGTCGCGTTTCCGTGTCAAATCCCAATATCTTCTCCCTCCGGAGGATCTCACACGCCTCGACTGCCGCCTCAGCTCTGTCGATTACTATGATATTACCATGATAACTCTCGGCAGGCAATTGCGATAACTCTGACTTCGTGATCGATGTCTTCCATATCTTGCCCGGTGTGGTAGTCTCTTCTTTGATTTTATCCATATCGTTTCGTTAGTAGGCTTCGTTTTCCTTTATATGATTGTGTTCATCTCGATAAATAGCGTATCCGCGAAGTGATTCTCAAGATGCTTCTTTATATATTTACGTGTATCTTCAGCAATTATTTTATCCGTGTCGAAATATGAATTATAGATCACGGCATATAACTCCAAACCGGCTCGCTCTATTGCCGACAGCGCCAACAGTGTGTGATTGATAGATCCCAGTCGACTGTTGGTCACCAACACCACCGGCAGACGATGATCCCGGATATAATCGATGGTAAGATATTCCCCTGAAAGCGGAACCATAATCCCTCCGGCCCCCTCTATCAAGACCGTGTCATATTTCTCGGCAAGACGGTCGGAGGCCTCAGTGATGGCTGCCAAGTCGATGGGACGTGAGTCGATCTTCGCTGCCAAGTCAGGACTGCAAGGATAGCTGTAGATCTCCGGAGCCGTGAGATGGTTGAGATCCTCTTCTGTCATCTCGATTCCCATGATCCGGCGATGCACTGCGATATCTTCGCTATAATCCTTATTGCCGGTCTGCACAAATTTCATCGTCATGGCATTCCCTCCCGACTGATTGATCAGACGTGCAAACCATCCCGTGGCATAACTCTTGCCGGCATCTGTGTCTGTGCCGGTGACAAAGAGCTTTCGGGGCATCCCTTTCATCATCCTATCGACTATCTCTTTACCATCTGTTTCCATTTCACTCAATCCCTTGGTCCATCCACATTCATAATATCTGAAGTTTTGTCTTAGGGTGTGACTGCGTAGCCAATTCCTAATCCAATGAAAAGGAGTGATGTGTCACTTCTTTGTCTGCAACACATCACTCCCGTTCTATTCGGTCAGTTTACCATGCAAACATCGGGAAGTCATTCATCAGATCGTTGACTTCTCTTCTCACATTGGCGATCTCCTGTTCATTGTCGGCATTGCAGAGCACGCGGTCGATCAGGTCGGCGATCTTCACCATCAGATCCTCCTTCGCACCGCGTGTAGTGATGGCGGCTGTGCCAAAACGAAGTCCTGAAGTCAAGAAGGGGCTGCGAGTGTCGTAAGGCACCATATTCTTGTTGGCGGTGATATCTGCCTCTACAAGAACTCTCTCTGCCTTCTTGCCGCTCATATCGGGGAACTTCGGACGAAGATCCACGAGCATACAGTGGTTGTCTGTACCATCAGAGATGATCTTATAGCCACGCTCGATAAGTGCATTAGCCAGTGCCTGTGCATTCTTCTTAACCTGGATGGCATATTCCTTCCATTCAGGTTGGAGTGCCTCGCCGAAGGCTACAGCCTTTGCTGCAATCACATGCTCCAACGGACCACCCTGCACGCCGGGGAATACCGCCGAGTCAAGAAGTGCTGACATCTTCTTGATCTCACCCTTTGGTGTAGTCTTGCCCCACGGATTGTCGAAATCCTTGCCCATCAAGATCATACCGCCACGAGGACCGCGAAGGGTCTTGTGTGTTGTCGTGGTGACGATGTGGGCATGCTTCACCGGGTTCTCAAGAAGACCGGCTGCGATAAGTCCTGCAGGGTGTGCCATATCCACCATGAAGATGGCGCCGATCTCATCGGCAAGTTTGCGTATGCGGGCATAATCCCACTCGCGGCTATAGGCACTCGCGCCTGCCACGATGAGTTTAGGACGCTCCGCACGTGCCTTCTCTTCCATCTCTTCATAGTTCACACGACCTGTCTCTTTGTCTACTGTATAGCTGATCGGACGGAACATCAATCCCGAGAAGTTCACAGGGCTGCCATGGCTCAAGTGGCCACCATGGCTCAGGTCCATACCCATAAAGGTGTCGCCTGCCTGCAGACATGCCATAAACACCGCCATATTGGCTTGTGCTCCACTGTGAGGCTGTACATTTGCCCACTCTGCACCAAACAATTCCTTGGCACGCTCGATGGCAAGATTCTCTGCCTCGTCTACTACCTGGCAACCGCCATAGTAACGCTTCGCAGGATAACCCTCGGCATACTTGTTGGTAAGGCATGAACCCATGGCACGCATCACTTCGTCACTTACGAAGTTCTCGCTGGCGATCAACTCGATGCCACGACGTTGACGCAAGTGCTCGCGATCGATGATGTCGAATACTTTGTTGTCTCTTTTCATGTTTCTATGGTTTAGATTTATTTATTGGTTATTGTTTTTAGATTTTTTATTTTTACTTTATGTTTACACTATTTGTTTAAAGCCTATAGACAAAGCTTATCGCTTCACTATCACACTCCGTAGGATTAACCTCCGAAATTATCGTAGTGGATGCTCTCCGGCTCGACGCCAAGATCATAGAGCATCTTGTTCACTGCGTTGCTCATCGGGCCGGGACCGCACATGTAGTACTCGATATCTTCCGGAGCATCATGATCCTTCAGATAAGTTTCATACATTACATTATGCACGAATCCGGGGGTATAAGCCACACCCGCTGCATCGGCTGCCGGGTCGGGACGGTCTAATGCCAAGTGGAACTTGAAATTGGGGAATTCCTTCTCAAGCTGCAGGAAATCGTCGAGATAGAACACTTCGTTCAGTGCTCTCGCTCCATAGAAGTAGTGCATCACACGATCTGTAGTCTTCAGAGTCTTGGTCATCCACATGATCTGAGCTCTCAGAGGTGCCATACCGGCGCCACCGCCCACCCAGATCATCTCTGCCTTCGAGTCGACAATGGGGTGGAAGTCGCCGTAAGGACCACTCATCCTCACCTTGTCGCCCGGCTTGAGCGAGAAAATATAACTTGAGGCTATGCCCGGGGGGACGTCCTGGAAGCCTACCGCAGGCTTCGGCTTGAATGGGGGAGTGGCGATACGCACTGTCAGCATAAACCGATCTCCCTCTTCAGGATAGTTCGCCATAGAGTAGGCTCTTACTGTCTCTTCATCATTCTTCGCCTTCAGTGTGAAGAGCCCGAATTTCTCCCATGCCGGCAGATATTCTTCGCCGATCAGGCTCTTGTCGATATCCTTATCATAGTCCATCTCGTAGGCCGGAATGCGGATCTGTGCATAACTGCCCGGGATGAAGTTCATGTGCTCTCCCGGGGGAAGTTGAACGATAAATTCCTTTATGAATGTCGCTACATTCTTATTGGAGATTACCTCACATTCCCACTCCTTGACATCGAGGGTGGAGGGGTCTACCTTGATTTCCAAGTCTGATTTTACCTTAACCTGGCATCCTAAGCGCCAGTGATCTTTCACCTGCTTGCGTGTGAAGTGCACCGTCTCGGTCGGCAAGATGTCTCCACCTCCCGACACTACCTGACATTTACACTGGCCGCAGCTTCCTTTGCCGCCACACGCACTCGCCAGGTTCACTCCATTGTCATTGAGGGTCGCCAATAGCGATTTCCCGGCAGATGCGCGTAGTGACTTCGCTCCATCATTGATCGAGATTGTCACCTCGCCGCTATTCACCAGCCATGACTTGGCAAGAAGTAATATTATCGTCAGCACCACCACGATGATCAGAAAGATCAGCGATGCCACCAACACATTGTTCCATAAGATTGCATTCAATATTGACATAACTCTCTATTGTTCTGAAAAGTTATAGTTTGATGCCTAAGAAACTCATGAAGGCGATTCCCATTAGGCCGGTTATTATAAATGTGATGCCGATGCCGCGCAAGGGCTTGGGCACTACCTCCACGTTCAGTCGCTCGCGAATCGCTGCCAAGCAGGTGATGGCAAGTAGCCAACCGATGCCGGACCCTACGCCATATACCGTCGACGTCCAGGCACTCGCAAATTCACGCTGCTGCATGAAGAGAACGGCTCCAAGTATCGCACAGTTCACCGCTATCAACGGCAAGAAGATTCCAAGCGAGTTGTAGAGCCCGGGGCTATATTTCTCGATCACCATCTCCAAAATCTGAACCAAGGCAGCTATCACCGCGATGAACATGATCAAACCCAAGAACGATAAGTCGGTCTCGGCATATTCCGCGCCAAGCCATACCAACGCTCCCGGCTCCAATATATAATGATTGATACACCAGCACACCGGCAGGGCGATCATCAATACGAACGTCACTGCTATGCCAAGTCCAAAGGCCGTCTTTACATTCTTCGACACTGCCAAGAATGAACACATGCCCAAGAAGTAGGCAAATATCATATTGTCGATAAAGATCGACTTTATAAAGAGATTTAAATTTTCCATAATTCCTCTTTTATTCTTGTAGATCTTTGTTGATCGATCGATGTGCCCATATTATGCATGCCACTACTATCAGCGCCATCGGCGGCAGGATCATCAAGCCATTGTTCATATAGCCCGCTTCATACCAACTCTGCGGTATAACGGTGCATCCGAACAGGGTGCCGCTTCCTAATAATTCGCGGAAGAAGGAGACGATGATCAAGATTATGCCATAGCCCAAGCCGTTGCCCACGCCATCCAAGAAGGATGCCCAGGGTCGGTTGTTCAATCCGAATGCCTCCAAACGGCCCATGATGATACAGTTGGTGATGATCAGTCCGATGAACACCGAGAGCGCCTTCGACACCTCATAGTTCCATGCCTTCAGCACTTGATCCACGATCACTACCAATGCCGCTACCACCACAAGCTGCACGATGATGCGGATCGACGATGGTATCGTGTTGCGCAATAAGGAGATGATCACATTCGATAACGCTAATACGGCGGTCACAGATATCGTCATCACCAATGCCGGCTCCATCTTCGCCGTCACTGCCAATGCCGAACATATACCCAACACTTGCACTATCACCGGATTATCCTTCGATAGCGGGTTGAAGAGCGGTAGAAATGTCTTTTTCCGGTTCATTTCTCTAACTTATTATCTCGTGTTATTCTTTGTTGTCTTTTAATCCCTTGAAATATGCAGTGTAGGGGGCTAAAGAGTTCTCAAGCATCTTTTGAACGCCCTGGCTCGTGATCGTGCCGCCACTGATGGCATGCACCCATGATCCCTCTGCCGGCTCTTGACCTCGCTTCACCACCTTGACCGAAGTAAAGTTGCCTCCATCGTCAAAGAGGGTCTTCGACTCAAATTGACTGCTGAATGCCTCTTTCTCTATCTCGGCACCAAGTCCCGGTGTCTCTCCTTGATGTGCAAAGTAGGCTCCATAAATCGAGTTGCCATCTGAGTCCATCGCTATGTACCCCCAAATCGGACCCCAAAGACCCGCGCCATACACCGGTACGATATACTTCACTCCCTGTGTCGTCTCACATTCGAACACCGGTAACATGCGCTCATCGGCCGGCTTCTTTACCTCCGCCGATACG
Organism: Bacteroidales bacterium; assembly: GCA_004553095.1. Taxonomy (GTDB): domain Bacteria; phylum Bacteroidota; class Bacteroidia; order Bacteroidales; family Muribaculaceae; genus Lepagella. The sequence continues at coordinate 3,158 of SFMJ01000047.1, read as the reverse complement.
TTCACATCGAAGGGATCGACTGATTCTGTCATCTTCTCTCCCTTCGAATTGACTATATAGGAGGCGCGTATATGACTCGCATACAAGTCGCTTACGCTCTCTCCTTCTTTGGGGGTGATCAGCGCTGCTGCCAAGATCTGTCGCTTCGTGTCGTTCGAGATGTTTTCCAATTGCTGTGGACGTAATCCCTGATATACCACCGAGAGGACTACTCCCACCACCACCACAAGTATGATGGCATAGATTATTGTATATGTGTTGCTCTGTCTGTTCATCGTCTTGTGGCTTTATTGGTTCTTTACTTTCTGTCGGTTCATACGTCGCTTGATGTTTACGCTCACCACACAGTGGTCGATCAGCGGCGCAAAGCAGTTCATCAGCAAGACTGCCAACATCGCTCCCTCCGGGAAGCCGGGATTGTAGACACGGATCAAGATCGCCATTACACCGATCAGCGCTCCATAGATATATTTACCTACGTTCGTGTGACTCGCTGTCACCGGATCTGTGGCCATGAACACGATGGCAAACATAAAGCCGCCCAAGCAGATTTGCTCTATCGGACTCAGATAGGAGGCCGGATATAGGGGACTCGCCCAGGTGTTGGCGATCACCGACATTACCACGGCTCCCAACACTCCCGATAGCATTATGCGCCAATTGGCAATGCCGGTCACCAAAAGGATCGCTGCGCCGATCAGAATGCATAGGGTAGAGGTCTCTCCCCATGAACCGGGATAAAAACCGAAGAATATGTCGCTCATGCTCAGCGGATTGCCCAAGATGTCGGTCATCGTCGCCGTGGCATCACCACTCGAGGCTATCTGTCCTAAGGGGGTAGCACCCGAGTAGGCATCCACCGGAACTCCGTTGCCAAGTCTTACGAACACAGAGTCGCCACTCATCTTCGACGGATAGCTGAAGAAGAGGAAGGCGCGTGTCACCAACGCAACATTCAGAAAGTTATAGCCTGTGCCGCCAAACACCTCCTTGGCAAAAATCACTGCAAATGCCACCGCTACGGCTAACATCCACCAGGGGGTATCCACCGGGCATATCATCGGTATAATCAATCCCGACACCAAGAATCCCTCTTGGATCTCATGACCTCGGATCTGAGCTACGATAAACTCGATACCCAAGCCCACGATATAGGCGGTAAGTATCTGTGGCAACACTGCCCACAACCCATAGAAGAAGAGTTTGAAGAGCCCTTGATCAGCATCGCCGATCGCCATGTAGTGTTGCAATCCGATGTTCCACATACCGAACAAACAGCAGGGAAGCAACGCGATAATTACCGTGATCATCGTGCGCTTCGAGTCATTGGCATCATGGATGTGTACGCCACTCCGCGATGTCTCATTCGGCGTGTAAAGGAAGGTATAGAAGCCGTCAAATACAGATTGCAGTTTCTCAAATCTGCCACCTTTCTCAAATTGCGGCTTTATCTTGTCGATTTTTCTTTTTAATCCTTTCACTGTATTGGATCTTTTTTGTTATTCTTGTCTTTAAGAATTGTTTCCTCTATTGTTGAAACTTTCTCGCTCCTTGGTTTTATTTTCGTATTGTCGACTCTGTCGAAGCCGATCAGATGGTCTCTTTGCGCAGATAGTCGAGTCCTTCTCTTACTATCTTCTGCAATTCCAACTTTGAGGTGTCGACAAATTCTGCCAATGCGAAGTCTTCGGGTGCTACTTCATAGATGCCAAGTTGCTCCATCTTATCTATATCCTTGGCGATAATCGCCTTGATCAGATATTCCACATAGATATCCATCGGGAAGACTTTGTCATATTCTCCGGTCATGATCACCGCACGATGACCACCCTTGATACGAGAGTCGAAGTAATATGGTTTTTTAAGCCCGAAGATAAATGCCGGGAAGGTGCGACTTACACTATATTTCTTGGGGTTGAGTGATGCCCATCCCATAAATTCATCTGCCTGGTCTCCCTCGTCGATCACTGTAATCTGACGGTAGGGTATACCCAAGAATCCTGCTTCCGGATCCACTTGCTTGCCGGTCAGTACATTGCCCGAGATTACTCGTTTTTTGCTCTCGCCGGCTTTGATCTCTCCTTTGAGCAGGGTCGACAATTCGGCGCCGATCGTAGTCTTCACCAACTTGGGCTTCGCTATATCTTCCCCGGTCAGCGCTACTATCGTGCTGAAATCCAATATCTTTGTTGTGAAAAATTTGCCGATGCGTGCAGCGGTCACTGCATCGAGTGTCCACACATATTCTCCCTTATTGATCGGAGATATGGCGGCTATCTGAGTGCCGACCAATCCTGCCGGATGGGGCCCTGCAAATTCCACTACTTGTGCGAAATTACTCTCTATGCCTGAGCCTCCTTTCACCGATAGGTATACCTCGCCGTCGGTCATCTCTTTAAGATATTTCAGACCCGATTCGAGATCCTTGAGATCCACACCTCTCAGCATATCCGATGCGAGGGGGGCTGTGTCGAAGGCGGTCACGAATATGTCGCGTGGACGGATGCCGCTGAATGGCACTATGTCGAAGGGGCGCTGTCTGATCAGCGCAAAGAGTCCGCTCCGCATCAACATCTCTTCTCGTTCTGCCGTTGTCTTCATTTCGCCAAAGTCGCGCTGCTCTTGCGATGCCGATGCCTTAATGCTAACATACTCAATCCGGCGGCGCGCTCCTCGTGCCACTGTATCTATTTCTCCCGCCACAGGCGAGGTGAGACTCACTCGCTCATCCTCTTTGGCATATAATATGGCATCTCCTCGCTTCACTATATCTCCGGCTTTTACTGCTACTTTCCATGTGTAGCCGGGATAGTCTTCAGGTGAGATGCCAATCCTGCCTGCTTGGCGCTCTGCTATAGACGTTTCTTCTACCATTCCCATCAATGGTATGTCTAAGCCTTTCTTTACCTTGATTACCTTATTCATCTTTTATCCTTTTGGGATTAATACGCAAAAATATATAAAATAGTCAAGTTGTGCAAATTTTATCCCTCCATTCTTATCCCCTTTTCCTCCCTATATGGATAAATCAAGGAGTTGCACCCTCTTTTTGGTAGAGTGCAACTCCTTTTACTTACCTCGATAGGAGGCTTATTTCAGCTTCGATACGTAGTCTCTTACATCGGTGTTGTTAGGATCGAGTGTAAGATATTTCTTGA
>SFMJ01000209.1 GCA_004553095.1 Bacteroidales bacterium | reverse complement strand
AGCATATTCTTCCACCTTGTTCTTACCCTTGGTGGTGCACTTGTAGAGTGGTGGAGTGGCGATATAGAGGTAACCATTGTCGATGATTGGTCGCATGCGTCGATAGAAGAAGGTCATCAGAAGCGTGGCGATGTGAGCACCATCGACATCGGCATCGGTCATAATCACAATCTTGTGATAACGAAGCTTGGTCATGTTGGGCTCTTTGGAGTCCTCTTCAGTGCCGATAGTCACACCGAGTGCCTTGTATATGTTGACAATTTCATCGCTTGAGAGCACTTTGTGGTCTTGCGCCTTCTCGACGTTAAGGATCTTACCGCGCAGAGGGAGTATGGCTTGATAGATTGGGTTACGACCCACCTTGGCCGAACCGCCTGCCGAGTCACCCTCGACCAGAAAGAGTTCACATTCTGCAGCATCACGGCTCTTGCAGGGGGCAAGCTTGCCGGGGAGTCCGGCGCCGGCAAAGGGCGACTTGTTCTGCACACGGAGTCGCGCACTCTGTGCGGCATGACGCGCTTGAGCAGCCAATACCACCTTGTCGACGATCACCTTAGCCTGCTTGGGGTTTGCACCACACCCATCACCTCGTTGTTGCCAAGCTTGGTCTTCGTCTGTCCCTCGAACTGTGGCTCTGCCACCTTGACAGAAATCACGGCGGTGAGACCATCGCGGAAGTCCTCTTTCGAGAGCTCAATCTTCAACTTGTCGAGCATGTGGTTGTCGTCGGCATATTTCTTAAGGGTCAGAGTCAAGCCGCGACGGAATCCGGTGAGGTGTGTACCTCCCTCGATCGTGTTGATATTGTTGACGTAGGAGTAGATATTCTCGTTGAAGTCGGTGTTGTAGGTCAACGCCACCTCGATGGGCACTCCGTTGCGCTCGGTGTTGAGGTGGATGATATCTTCGATCAGAGGCTCTTTGCCTGCATCGATATATTTCACGAACTCCTTGAGGCCTTCATCGCTGTGGAACACATCTTGGTGAGGATTGCCCTCTTCGTCAAGGTCACGAAGATCGGTGAGGGTCAGCGTAATGCCGGCATTGAGGAACGCCAAGTCGCGGAGACGATTGGCGAGTGTGTTGTAGTCGTAGACCGTCTCGCTGAAAATGGTGGCATCCGGATGGAAGATGATTGTGGTGCCGGTGTGGTCAGTTTCGCCGATCACTTTCAACTCGCTGGTAGGCTTGCCGTATGCATATTCCTGCATGTAGATCTTGCCATCTCGATGGATCTCGGCACGAAGATAGTCTGACAAAGCGTTGACGCAACTTACGCCGACTCCATGAAGACCGCCGGACACCTTGTATGACCCCTTGTCAAACTTACCGCCGGCATGAAGCACGGTCAGCACAACCTCCAGCGCCGGCTTATGCATCTTCTCATGCATATCCACCGGGATGCCGCGGCCATTATCCTCGACACGAATGGAGTTGTCTGCCTCGATGGTGACAAAAATCTTGTTGGCATAACCGGCAAGAGCCTCGTCGATAGAGTTGTCAACCACCTCATACACAAGATGATGAAGCCCTCGCACCGAGGTGTCACCAATATACATCGAAGGTCGCTTGCGGACTGCTTCCAAACCTTCGAGCACCTGAATGTTATCTGCTTGATATTTCTTCGATTCCGACTGAGAGTTTTCCTGCTCGTCGGAAATGTTGTTAATCTCGTCAATATTCATTTCGAAACCTATAAATTAGCATACAAATTTACAATTTTTTTTCGAAATAGACAACTTAGAGAGCGTTTATGACCCCGATTTCCTCTCCATGACGGTCATTTTTATCTCTTTTGTGAAGTTGATGCCATGGATGGCATAATCTCGTTCTGATATGAAACGCGCCCGCCAATTATCTCCCTCTGACAAAATACATTCCGGATCGCTCATATCAACTTCTACCGGTGGATATCCCTTTACTCGCGATAGTATCGGAACGCCTCTTATCACTTCAAATTTCGCCGGTTCCGATTTGGATTGTATGGCCAACCATAGTGAGTCGCCAAGGTATAGCAATTGATTGCCCAGTTCGACATGCTCTTTACCCTTCAGATAGGTCGGCATAATCACCGGATATGGCTTACCCGGATATAACTCTTTTAATCTATGGGCAAACCACCTGTAGTAATAAAATGTTGGGTCT
>SFMJ01000208.1 GCA_004553095.1 Bacteroidales bacterium | reverse complement strand
TTCTTCTCGGTGGCGTCAACCTCCTCGAAGTAGGCCTTATCGTCGAAGTCGGGAGCGACGCGGTACATCATGATAGAGTAGCCGCTCTTCTTACCTTTGAGATAGAGAGTGTTTTCATCGACCTTTTCCATGAAACGGAATTCATAGTCGCCCTCGTGTCCCTTACCGGTTTCGTCGATATCGGTGCCGGTGTCGGGGTTTGTGGTACCGGGGATATCGTAGGGAGCGGAGAAGATGTGGAACACAGGGTTGTAGGAAGAGAACGAGAGCACCGGACCGTAGTCGGCAATGATGTCCCACAAAGAAGTGGAAGTCTTGAACGCGGCATTCTCACCATCGTTGATGTACTTGTTTTTGCCGGAGATAGTAACCGAGCCATCGTTGCGGAAAGAGACGATGAAGTTGTAGCCTTCTTCGGTCGAGTTGCAGAAATATTCCATTCTCCACTTACCACCGTCGGCAAGGAGGAAAGACTCGGTGCGTTCGGCGGCGTTTTGGTCGAAAATGTCGTCGATTTCGTTATTGCAAGAAGAAAACGAAAGCATCAAAGAGAGCGACAACGCTGAAATATATAATGATTTTTTCATAATCTAAATAAATAAACAGAGTGAGGGAATTACTGAATGTCTTCGATTTGCTTGCGGAGAGCGTTTATGTCGTAGGAAGATTGGCGACGTTGAACCACCTCGCGGAGTTGGTCGAGGTCAACACCAAACTCGTCGCGGAGCCAAACGCGAGCGATATTCACCTTGCGGAGGATAACAGCCTCGCCGTCGATTCCGTCTTTATCCTCGCAGGGATAGATGCGGATTGGGTTCTTCTTGTCGTCCTTGAGAGTTTTGTGATAGTAAACGATTTTACCATCTTCTTCCTTCTCAACCACAACAGATTCGGGGGCGTATTGCTTGTTTTCGTCGCCGCTTTGGTTGTTGTTGTAGTAGTAGAAGCAGTAGTATGTCGCATCGGGTTCAACATCGGTGCCCTCGGTGGGAGTTGGAGTTTCCCAGCCGCGGTTGGCATCCTTCATGTAGGAAGCCCATTGCTCATCGGTCTTTACGATGTAGTTGGCGATAGTCTCGGCGAAGTCCTCGCGAGTTTGCGAACTTGCATAGTTTGTGATGAAGCCTTTTGAGCGGAGCATACTTTCTTGACGGTCCTGCCAGTTGTTATCGTCGTAGAGACCGTTAGAAACGAGGTTGAACTCGGTGGGGTACGACTTAGTCTGGTGCAAGATGTGAGCAAACTCGTGGTGCATAGTCTTGAAGTACATCTCGTTGAGGTTGTTGAAGTCGCTCACGTTAAGGAAGTTCACCTTGAAGAGCGACACCTTGATACCACCCTCGGCAAGACCGAGGATTTCGGTACCTGAAGATGGGTTGAGAGCCGAGGAACCGATGAGGTGGATGATGCGAGGACCGTACATTTTGAGGAACTCTTCGTCAACGACCTCTTTGTAAGCCTCGAACCAGAGGTAGTTGGTGAGGATTGCGAGATCGACAGCCTTGTCGTATTCGGCGGGAACGAGGTTATAGTTCATATCGGCGCCTACATCCTGCATTTTGTAGCGGAAGTCGAGGTTGTAGGGGGTGAGATATGTTTGTTGCAACCATTTGTCGAACTTGTAAGTAACCGAGTTGGGGTCGAGTTCATCACCACCTTCGGGGAAGATAGATGGGTCGAACTTGTCATCGGAACAAGAAGAGAGCGACATTGCTGCAGTTGCCAATGCTGCTACTATAGAGAAAAATTTACTTACTTTCATAATTCAAAATCATTTAGAGATGAGTTCTGCTTTAGGCTCGGGAGTGATTTTAGAATATTCGGCACCCGAGGAGAGAGCCACATTGCTGCGGTTGTTAGGCTCGATACCTGCGGCGATAACCTCGTTAGGAATCTGGAGAGCGCGGCGCGGGTCGAGTTTAGTAAGAGTTTCGATGCGGGGTTCTTTGCCGATCGCGTGAGAGATTTCGATGCCATAGCGTTTGAGGTCGAACCAACGCATACCGGTGTGGATAAGTTCGATACGACGGTAGTGGAGGACGCATTGGAGGAGCGGCTCGATATTGTCGTTGACAGCATACTCGGTGCTTGGGCAGATTTCGTCGATGTTCAAAGTCTTAACGATGCCGAAGCCGGGGTCTTTA
>SFMJ01000207.1 GCA_004553095.1 Bacteroidales bacterium | reverse complement strand
CCCGCAAAATAGATGGAGGTCCGGAAACCCGGACCATCCACCGTCGTACCCTTGATGATATCAAGTATTCTGATTTTCATAACCTTAGCGCGCGTTTCTTAGTAGGTCATTTATGTACGACACGGTCGTGAAGCTCTGCCAATTTGCCCGAGTTCCACCTGTCGGTCGTGCCCACCAAATAGCCGGTGATGCGCTGGATAGTCTCAAAGGGTGTGCCACACTTCGGACATGTCTTGCTCCCCTTGTCGGCATTCTCATAGCCGCAATTGGGACAGTGATTGCGATTGTGGTTGACCGACCCATAACCCATATCATACTTATCCATCATATCGACGATCTGCATGATCGACTCTTCATTGTGAGTGGCATCCCCATCGATCTCGACATAGAAGATATGACCTCCCAGGGTGATGGCATGATAGGGTGCCTCCACTTTCGCCTTATGACGCGGCGAACAGTGATAATAGACCGGCACATGGTTCGAGTTGGTGTAATATTCCTTGTCGGTGACTCCGGGGATGATGCCGAATGACTTGCGATCTCGTTTGGTGAAACGTCCCGACAATCCCTCAGCAGGTGTGGCAAGAATAGAGTAGTTGTGACCATACTTCTCGCAATACTCGTTGGCACGACTCCTCATGTGACTCACTATCTTCAGACCCAAAGCTTGTGACTCCTCGCTCTCGCCATGATGCTGACCCGTCAACGCAATCAGACACTCGGCAAGTCCGATGAAGCCTATGCCGAGAGTCCCCTGATTGATCACCGACTCGATAGTGTCGTTGGGCTTCAAGTTTTCTGTATGATTCCACAAAGAACTCATCACCAAGGGGAACTGCTTGGCCAAGGCTGTCTTTTGGAACTGGAATCGCTCGTCAAGTTGCTTGGCGGTGATGTCGAGCACATCGTTGAGACGCTCGAAAAATTTCTCTATCCTCTCATTCTTGTCGCGAATGCCCATCACTTCGATGGCAAGACGCACGATATTGATAGTGGTGAAGGAGAGATTGCCTCGCCCTACAGATGTCTTCTCCCCATAACGGTTTTCAAACACGCGAGTGCGACAACCCATCGTAGCCACCTCATGGAGATAACGCTTAGATAACTTACCCCACGTTTCTTCTTCCATATCTGGATGGGGAAGATGGCAGTAGCGCCATTGCCCACACCCTCGTAGGTGGAATTGAGAATCTCGCGGATCACACAGCGACCCTCTGCCGAAGTGTCCGTGCCATAGTTGATCGAGGAGAATACCACCTGGTTGCCACCGCGTGAGTGTATCGTGTTCATATTGTGGATAAATGCCTCCATGGCTTGGTGCACACGATCCACAGTCTTATTTACGGCATGCTGCAAATAGCGGGCATCACCCTCTAATCCGGCAAGATCTTTCTTCAGATAGTCATTGATCTCGATGTTATATAAATGGCTGAGGTCTACCCCCATAAGTTGCTCCACCTTCTTTACCTCCTCGATAAATGAAGATCTCACGAAGGGGGCAAGATAGAAATCGAAAGCAGGGATCGCCTGACCGCCATGCATCTCGTTTTGCGCTGTCTCTAAGGAGATGCAGGCGATTACACTCGCTGTCTCGATACGCTTGGCGGGACGCGACTCACCATGACCCGCCACAAAACCATTCTGCAAGATACGATCCAGGGGGTGCTGAACACATGTAAGACTCTTGGTGGGGTAGTAGTCCTTGTCATGGATGTGGATGTAATTGCTTTTCACCGCCTGCTTAACTTCTGCCGACAGGAGATAGTCGTCAACGAAGGGTTTGGTGGTTTCACTGGCAAATTTCATCATCATACCCGCCGGCGAGTCTGTGTTCATATTGGCATTCTCGCGCGTGATATCATTATTTTTCGCTTCGATGATCTCGAGAAATATATCGCGAGTCTTGGCGCGACGTGCGATGCTTCGTTGGTCGCGATAGGCTATATAGCGCTTCGCTACATCCTTGCGCGATGACTTCATCAACTCGATCTCGACCCGATCTTGGATCTCTTCGACTGTCATCTGATTATTGCCCGTCATACCGATCCGGTCGGTGATGCGCTGTATCAACGCCTCATCCTCTCCCATCTCGGTGGTCAACATCGCCTTTCTTATCGCGGCTTTTATCTTCTCTTCATTGTAGCCGGCTACTCTGCCATCTCGCTTTATTACTGTCTGAATCATCTTGCCTTACCTTGAATTTTGTCCGTTTTTGAGTTGTTTATGTATTAGATAGCGGTTCACCTTTCGGCAAACCGCTACAAAGTTAATATTATTTTTTTACTCTGCAAAATAAATTTAAATATTTTACAGAAAAAATTATTTGGACAACTTGTTGACTCCTTGAAATTTTTAACTAATTGAAAATCAGAGTAATAAAATTTGTTTTGGGAAACTTTTATATTTTGTCGATGTTCGTAAGTTGCTGTTTTAGAAATTTTTTCGTTCAATCCATGCGGTTGCGATAGTCGTCGTAGGTGAACTCGCGAAGCAACTGCGGTTCGCCGTTTGTCGGCTTGTACCATATCGAGGGATGCTGTATGCCGTTGAACATGTTGGTCTTCACCGTAGTGTAGTGGTTCATATCCATCAGCGTGAGTCGCTCGCCGGGCTGTAGCTCGTGGTCGAATTTCCAATCCCCTACGAAGTCTCCGCTGAGGCAGGAGTTGCCTCCGAGACGATAGCTCACTGCCGATGTTGACTCGCTCTCGTCGGGAAGGGATTCTTCGATGTTGGGCTTGTGCTCTTCTCCCGCAAGAAGAAGGTGGCCTGCGGCGCGTATGTGGACGGGGATATGCTCATGGTGCGCTGGAAGGGCGCGGAGCGGCCCGTCTGCCAGGTGAAGGCACTACCCGGTTCGATGATGAGTTGAAGGTGGGGGTAGCGCTCATGAAGTCCTTTGATAAGTCTGATCAGATGGTCGGTGTCGTAGTCTCGCCGGGTTATCAGATGTCCGCCACCCATATTGAGCCATTTCACCTGCGGCAAGAGGTGGCCATATTGGGCGATGAAGGCTTCGAGCACAGCCTCCAAGTCGTAGCTCGTCGACTCGCAGAGGGCATGGAAGTGGAGTCCCTCGATACCCTCCGGCAATCCGTCGGTGAGACGCTCCGGATTCTCGCCAAAACGAGACCCCGGCTTACAGGGATTGTAGATATCGGTCTCTATCACACTGCAGTGAGGATTGACTCGCAACCCTGCCGAGACGTGGCGCTGATTCGCTTTCATCTGCGGGTAGAAGCGCTCGAATTGCGCTAAGGAGTTGAAGGTGATATGGCTGCATCCCTCCAAAAATTCCGGGAAGGATTCGTCGGTATAGACCGGACAGTAGGCATGCACATCATGCCCTAAATGCTCGAGCGAGAGCTTCATCTCGTTCAGCGAACTGGCGGTAGAGGCGGTGAAATATTCCCGGATCACCGGAAAGGTCTTCCACAGTGCATTTGCTTTAAATGCCATGATGATCTTCAGATCGGCTTCTCGACTCACCATCTGCAG
>SFMJ01000206.1 GCA_004553095.1 Bacteroidales bacterium | reverse complement strand
CTCAGCCCTCCTCACCGCCTCTCGCCGTCCTCCTCGCTGCCTCCTCACCGCCCCGAGCCGGCGCGAAAGCTACCGTGTCCGCCGATTCCATCGGCGGATCCCCACCCGTCCCCCGAGCCCACCCAAGCCTCAGCTCCCGAGCCAGCCGCAGCTCCCGAGCCCACCTCAGCTCCCGCAAGCTCCGACAAGACACCCGCCCCCGACGACCTCCTTCAGCAGGGAGTCTCCTTCATAGCAGGCCTCGCAAAGACCCTAAAATCTCCCGAAGCCACAACAAAACTAATCTCCTCAATAATAAAAGAAGACAAAGAAACAGGCAAAACCTACCTCAACATCCCCGTCCCCGACAAAGACTCAGTCCAACAAGCCCTAACCCTACTAACCAATCTCCTATCCCACTAACCCCCTCCTCGCCGCCTCCTCTCAGCCCTCCCTCAGCCCTCCTCACCGCCTCTCGCCGTCCTCCTCGCTGCCTCCTCACCGCCCCGAGCCGGCGCGAAAGCTACCGTGTCCGCCGATTCCATCGGCGGATACACCCCGTCCCCCGCCGCCGACTCAAAGCCCCCGCGCCCCGTCCCGACTACAACTGCCCTCAAAAAGAAAGAAAAACAAAAAAAATCCGGAAAAAGAGCATCTAATCCAAAAATTATGACTAACTTTATGGATATTAATATATCCTTTATTTTTCTTATGAATATGGTCGATAAGTTTCGGATTCTGATCGTTCTGTTTGTGCTTATTCTTGGTCAGTCGGCGGTGTCGGCGGCGGTGTATAAGCTGGAGGGGATGGTTGGCGGTAAGTATGCTATTGTTATAGAGTTGGAGGAACATTCTGACGGTTTCATTTCCGGTCGCTATGCCTATAAATCGACTCTCCGGAAGAACGGTGATGTTGAATGCTCTTGGCTACAGATAAATCCTAGCTATGAAGCACCAGTGACGCAATGGACCATCCGCGACTGCAAGCCTGATGTGGTTGAGGAATGGTATAATGTGAACTTCAACGACCGCAAACATCTTACAGCCCGGATGAAGAACACAAAGGGTAGGAGCTATGACGTATCTGCTACGGTAACTGCATCGGCTTCTGGCAGTCCATCCACCATTGAATATTTCAAGAGCCACATCGGTGATTGCCCGTCTGACTTCCATATGTTCTTCGACCCGTTCATTCAGCAACGTCTTGAAGACTTGATGGGAGAGAAGAATTTCAACTATATGGCTTATATCTATCAGACCCAGGGCGGCATTGAATATACCAAAGGTATGTTCTATGGCTCTGCCTTCATGGCCCATCAGTGTTGCGACCCCGCTACGGTCTGGGCATACGATACCGACAACAACTCCTTCTACGTCTGGATACGCAAGGACGGCAAGGACTATTGGTGGTCAGAGTCCGGCAACGTCCCCTACAAGTTTCAAGAACTCGTAAGAGCCACCATCTAACACCCTCAAGCGGCGTAGCAAAAGATCCGTGTTGATCCGCATAATCCGTGGTTTAATCCCTCGGGTGGCGCAGCATCAGGAAAATCGATTAAAGAACGCGCTCTAAATCTGAGGTTTATATCACATCTATCGTTGTGGGACGGTGGTGCTGTGGATGAAGTCGATGATGTCGGCGATAACTTCGGGCGACATGGTTTCTTCGATCTCGGCATATTCTGCCACTTCGCCCGTGACGGCATGCTGCATGAGGTGGTTGAGCCCGGCATATTCTTTGGCGTTAACTCCCGGACATAATTCTCGGATACGCGCCATGTTGACCGATGATCGCACTTGCGTGTCAAGTGTGCCGAAGATTGCCATCAGCGGACATTTCATGTCGCGCAGGTAGGGCGCCGCATCAAGCCCGACGAAGCGTCTCACCCAGGGTGTCGTCGACGCTGTCGAGGTGGCGCGCAATTGTGCCATCAGCATAGCGGGAAGTTGCGAAGCGCGCTCTCCGGCGATCGCATCGAAGTCGAGTGTGCCCCCTGCGGCTATCACGTCGAAGGCCTCGTCGATAATGGCTAACGCTGTGGTTATCACTTCTTTGCTCATGCCGGATTGCTCCAGCGTGTGACGATTCTGACCCAAGATAATCTCCCGACATGGCACCGTCGGACCGGCTATCGCCACCGACATGTCTACCACCCCCTCCGAACCAAGCTGATAGGCGATATAGCCCCCTTCGGAGTGCCCGATGATGCCGACTCTGCC
>SFMJ01000205.1 GCA_004553095.1 Bacteroidales bacterium | reverse complement strand
TGCTTCGAAATATGAGTGCATCTATGCAGGAGCACAGAAGAACTTGGCACCCTCAGGCGTAACAATTGTGATCATCAAAGAGGATGCACTCGGCAAGGTGGAACGTGCTATCCCGACAATGCTCGACTATCGCACTCACATCAAGAAAGGCTCGATGTTCAATACCCCCCCTGTGCTTCCCATCTACTCAGCGTTGATGACCCTCCGCTACTACAAAGAGCAGGGAGGTATCAAGGAAATGGAGCGTCGCGACCTTGAGAAGGCAGCGATCCTTTACGACGAGATCGACCGCAACAAATTGTTCCGTGGCACCGTAGCCGAGGAAGACCGTTCGATCATGAACGTATGCTTCGTGATGAATCCCGAATATGCAGAATTGGAGAAAGACTTCTTCGACTATGCATCGAGCAAGGGAATGGTGGGCATCAAGGGACACCGTTCGGTGGGAGGTTTCCGAGCATCTCTTTACAATGCACTTCCCAAGGAGAGCGTAGAGGCACTTGTAGCCGTAATGAAGGAATACGAAGCAAAGCACTAAAAATCTCGGACAGACATGAAGATTTTGGTATTTACAGAGAAGCCCTTTGCAGCGGCAGCAGTTAAGGCTATCGAAGAAGTGATCGTAAGCTCAGGCAACGAGATGAACCTTGTGGAGGGTGGCACACGTGCCGATCTTCTTGAGGCAGTTAAGACAGCCGATGGACTCATCGTGCGCAGTGACAAAATCGATGGCGAGGTGATGGATGCAGCGCCTGCGTTGAAGGTAATCGTACGCGCCGGCGCCGGCTATGACAACATCGATCTTGAGGCAGCCACCAATCATGGCATCTGCGTGATGAACACACCGGGTCAGAACTCGAATGCTGTAGCTGAGTTGGTGTTCGGTATGGCAGTGATGATGTGTCGCAACCAGTATAATGGCAAGTCAGGCACAGAGCTCAAGGGCAAGCGACTTGGCATCTATGCTTTCGGTCAGGTGGGTCGCAATGTAGCGCGCATCGCCAAGGGCTTCGGCATGGATATCGAGGCACTCGACAAATTTGTGCCCGATGCAGCCATGGAAGAGGCAGGAGTAAAGCCGGTGCATGCACCCGAAGAGCTTTTCACCAACGACTTCGTATCACTTCACATCCCCGCCACAGCCGAGACCAAGAACTCAATCGGTTATGACTTGGCTATGAAGATGCCGAAGAATGGCGTGCTTATCAACACCGCTCGCAAGGAGGTGATCGACGAGGCAGGTCTTATCAAGGCACTCGAAGAGCGTCAAGACTTGAAGTATATCTCCGACATCAAGCCAGATGCGGCAGAGGAATTTGAGTCTAAGTTTGGATCACGCGTCTTCTTCACACCGAAGAAGATGGGCGCGCAGACAGCAGAGGCCAACTACAACGCCGGCGTGGCAGCAGCCAAGCAGGCAATCGGCTTCTTGGTGGATGGCAACAATCGCTTCCAAGTGAACAAGTAAAGAACGACCTGTCTCGGCAGGATCGAGACTATAAAAAAGGGGCGTATCGATGGCGATACGCTCCTTTTTTTGTGTATGAGAGACCTTCTTGGGGTCGACTTCTTGGGGTCGACTTCTTGGGGTCGCCGCAAGCGGCTTTGCGAAAGACGGATCCGGCACAAGGAGGGGGAAAAGCTCGCTTCGCTCGCCACCCGAAGACAAAAGCGCTCCGCGCGGGGATAGAGAGGGAGATAAGCGAGGAGAGAGGGGGAGATAAGCGAGGAGAGAGAGGGAGATAAGCGAGGAGAGAGAGGGAGATAAGCGAGGAGAGGGAGAGGCGGGTTAGTTGTTTAGGGGGAGGGTGTTGCCGCTTCGGCGGATGTAGGCGTCGGCTATGTGGTCGGGGCGCTGGCTGGCAGAGGCCTTGAAATAGACGGGGCCGTGTGGATATGCCGGGATTTTGATGCGGAGGATTGTGATGCCCTCTTCGTTGTCTTCGAAGTTATATTCGATGGCGGTAGTGATATCGGTGGAGGCAACATGGGGATCGTTGGTGCGGAAAGCTTCGCCGATCTTGCTCTGCAGGTAGGTGCGATATGCATCGACGGTCCTTCCAATGATGATATTGGCGTTGTATAGATACTTGATATCCTCGTCGATACCGACGGCATAACCGGAGTCATTGACACCGATGAGGAGCTCTCCCCCACTTCTGGAGTTCAAGAAGCCATTTACAGCCTTGAGTATATGCCATATTTGGATTTTTGGGTCGGCAACGATCGACTGCAATCTGCGACGATTCTGCGAAGGATATACGGCAGAAGTTTTGAACTCGAGGTGTATATTTTCGATACCATAGAAAGTTCGATTGTCGAGGAGCGTTTTGAACTCATCATCGACACCGAGACGTCGGGCGATGGCTTGCTTGATCTTATTGAGTTCGGAATCTTCGACATTCGATGCATTAACGAGCTTGTCGAGGTCATCGGCAAGGTTGGCCGACTCGACAGCCGGTTCGGTGAAGGTATCATTGCTACGGAGCGAGACCTTGGTGTCTTGAATCACCTCCTTCTTCTTATAGTTTTGCAGGATCTCGATGACACGTTTCTGCGACTCAGCGACGGGGGAATCGCCCGGAGCAGAAGAGAGGGAGAAAGGACGCATATTGTTGTTATGGGCGAAATCGATGATAGCATCGACATACATACGTTCGGTCTGGAAGAAGGCACGTTCCTTATCGCGACCCAAGAGGTAAGAAAGCATCTCGAGGGCAGAGATGAACTTGACACGTTCGGAAGATGCGGGTATACCGGAGAAATAGATACGGGTCATGAGGAGCAAGAGTGGGAACACCTCGTCATGGCTCAGCGTGATGGCATTATATTCATTACCGGTGATGCCGGAATCCTCATACTCATAACGGCAATCAGCGATGAAATCCTTCATGAATCGGACTTGAGCTTGCTCCTTGGTGAAATGCTGTTGGAGGATAAGCGGGGCATTATCATCGGGCCAACCGGCATAGACGTTGAATACGGGGGCATCGACATTCTGCTTTTTGAAATAAGAACGGAGACGCAAGGGGAGAGCGTTGGCTTTAGCCATTTCATACTCATCGAGGATATAGTCGGAAGCCTTGTCGAGTATTTCCTTATCGACACCGAAAGTGACACCCTCTTCAGATATCCACTGATCGCCGCGAGCATACTCGCCGATATATATGGCATGAATCTCGGTGTTGGCGAGGTCGTTGGCATAGCACCGATAATAATACTCGAAGACATCGGAGAGGTCGAAAGTAAAAGTCGGCTGATTGGAGAGCTTGACAGTAAGGATATCACCGACTTTAAGAGCCTGAGTGAGTTGAGAGATAGAAGGGCGCTGAGCAGCCTGAGGTGAGAAGAAAGAGACCTTACCGGAGATGGCTTGATAGCTTGGGTCGACGGTTTCGGCCTTAATAAACTTACCCATCACATTAGTGACACGTACGAAGAACTCATCGTCGGCAGCATAAGATTTGAGTCTTGCCACAGGCGAAGGACGCACGGCACGTTGAGCCTCGAT
>SFMJ01000046.1 GCA_004553095.1 Bacteroidales bacterium | reverse complement strand
AATTAAGAGCGCGTTCCTTAAATTTTGGGGAGGAGGGCATAGATCAAAGCTATCACTCAACTTCGAAGCCCCACTCCTGCCCCTTTCGGATCATCGGTACACCCTCCTTCATCCATTTGGGCATCGGGTCGCCCTTTAGGTAATGGTCGAAGAACTGCTGCAAACGGCGGGTGATATCCTTACGGTTCTGGCGAGCCTTGATATTATGAGCTTCGCCATTATATTGGAGCATCCAGACCGGTTTTTCGAGTCTGCGGAGTCCCATAAAAAGTTCGATACCCTGATACCAAGGCACAGCTCCATCGGCGTCATTATGCATGATCAGGAGGGGAGTATTGACACGGTCGGCGAAGAAGATTGGAGAATTGGCGATATACTGCGGAGTTTTCTCCCAGAGGGTACCGCCGATGCGGCTTTGGCCCTGTTCATACTGAGCTTGGCGGGAATCGCCTGACTCCCAGCGGATACCACCGTATGCGGAGGTCATATTGGCAACAGGAGCACCCGAACCGGCGCAAGCGAACATATTGGTGCGAGTGATGAGGAAAGCGGTCTGATAACCGCCCCAGCTTTGGCCATCGATGCCGATATGATCCTTATCAATCCAGGGATAGCGGCGGCACATCTCCTCGGCTCCGGAGCAAACATAATTGTAAGCATCCTCACCGGGGCGACCGGAGTTATAATGGATATCGGGCACGAACACCACATAACCACGGCTCACGTAGAAGGGATAATTCACCCAGCTCCAGGATGGTTCCATGGTGTAATGATGGTATAGATCTTCCGAGCCGGTTTCATAGAACACGCAGAGCATCGGGTACTTCTCGTTTGGGTCGAGATCATCAGGGACATAGAGGACACCCTCCGACAGGCTACCATCGTAGGCATACCATCGTTCGAGGTGTGCAGTACCCCAGCGATAATCCTTCATTTGGGGGTTGGCGTCGGTGAGTTTCTTAGCCTTATTGAGGTTAAGACCATCTGCGAGCCAGATATCGGGAGATGTAGAGAAATTGGCACGTTGCCAAGAGAACACATCCTTGTTCTTAGCTTTGAGGATTTGTGAGAACTCGTAAGTATCGAGCACGACGAGATCGGGAGCCTTTGGAGCGCCATATTTAAGGAAAGCGAGACCTTGGCGCTTATCGGCGTAAGAGAAGACATTGAGGAGGAGGCGGTCGCCGGAGGCGATATTACGATGATCCTCGCGATCGGTGTTGCGATATCGATAACGGAGATCACGTTTGCGGCCATCGCCGGCAGTAAGGCATACGGGCTCCTTGACACCCTTGGGGTCGAGCACCCAGATGTCATGCTTATCATAAACGAGGAGATCGGCGTCACCCTCAGTCCACCCGGCGATGCCATAATTTTCGGCGGGAGAGGGATGGCGGTCATCGACATCCCAGAGGGGATAAGGCACTTTCTCGCTGACACAAGCAGACTTACCTGTGGCTGTGTCATAGACATAATAATTACGATCGCGGAACCAAACGACATACTTGCCGAGGGGTGATAGAGAGGCGCCGGTGGCACGGAGGCAATCGCCGATATACTTATTTTCGCCGGTATTTACGTTGACCAGTTCCATACGGACCGGTGCGAAATAATCCCACTGATAAGACACGATTTTGTCGGCGGGGTTAGTAACGAGGGCATAATCGCCATCCCAGCGGTTGGGAGCCTCGACATCGCCATAGAAGCAATCGGAGATCAGAGTTGGTTTCAACGACTCCATATCGATAGCCACGGGATAAGAGCACTCTCGAATCTGCTTGAGGAGATTCTCCTCCA
Organism: Bacteroidales bacterium; assembly: GCA_004553095.1. Lineage (GTDB taxonomy): Bacteria > Bacteroidota > Bacteroidia > Bacteroidales > Muribaculaceae > Lepagella. The sequence continues at coordinate 8,847 of SFMJ01000046.1, read as the reverse complement.
TCGGGGGATTGAAGGGTTTATTCCAGACCCAGATATCGAGTTTGCCATGTTCGAAGTCGACGATAGTAGTGTCATCGGGGGCGATGATAGGGGCCACACCGGCGATAAGTCTGCGACCATCGTGAGAGAAAGAGAGCTTGGTATATTGGTTAGGCACAAGTTCACCATCCTTCTCATTTTTGAAATTGAGGTTAATTTCTCGGGGGGAAGTGAGTGTGTTCTGAAGATTGCTCAGATAGATGGAGGCACGCTTCGTACCGGACTTGACAGAATCGTCGGAGGCGGTATAAGCGAGTCTCGAACCGGCCTCATCAAAAACAGGAGCGCTATAGAATCGGCGGTCGCGGTCGATGATGGTATAAGAAGTGTCGGGGAGAGCGAAGACACCGATACCATCTGTGGCGATGGAATCCTTCTCCGGTTTGCGGATATTAATGGCGAGTTTGGAGCCATCGCGAGAGAAGGAATAATCCTTGACCCAACGAGTCACCTTCCGGACACGATTTTCGAGGTTTAGGAGCACGAGTGGACGTCCGGCCTCCTTATCCTTGAGTTGCTTGGGGGTGATGAGCGAGGTGTCGCAAGAACGGAAAGCGACCCAGCTACCGGCATCCTTAGCCAACTTATAATCAGTAACATCGGCGATTTTGGTCACCTTAAGAGTACGCAGATCGACGATAGCGAGAGAATCTTGCGGGAGATCCATATCCTTCTTCTTATCGATCTTCGCCTGACGAGTCACGGCGAAAGGGGCTTTGATCTGAGCGATAGCCCATCGAGAGTCGGCAGAGATGGTGACCTTATAGCCACGTTCTATGTTTACACGCTTGCCGGTGCGTGTATTATAGAGAGTCAGCATATCATCCCCCTCTTGAGGGCGGATAGAGAATGCCGACCAAGCGCCATCGCGGCTGACAGCGAGGTTTGCGACCCGATTCCAGGCATCGAAATCATCGTGCGACAAAGCCTTCTTCTGTGCCGAAGCCGGAGAAGAGAAGAGAGCGAGTGCTAACGAGGCACATACGAAACAAATATATCTAAGATTCATAGAAAGGAGGGATTATGAGAGTAAAGATGAGAGAGAATAGTCTATATAAAAATTACACCTTGTGTAGGTTATGACCCATACGTTGCTTTTTGGTGGTCATATATCTCTTGTTATAGGGATTGGGTTCCACTTCGAGGGGAACGATTTCGGAGATACGGACACCATACCCTTCGAGGCCGATACGTTTTACGGGGTTATTGGTCATAAGTTTCATATTACGGATGCCGAGAGCATGGAGGATATTGGCTCCGACGCCATAATCGCGTTCATCAGCCTTATGTCCGAGGTGAAGGTTAGCATCGACAGTATCGAGGCCATTTTCCTGGAGTTTATAAGCGGCGATTTTATCCATCAGACCGATACCTCTGCCCTCCTGATTGAGGTAAATGATCGCTCCGCGTCCCTCCTGTTCGATACGTTGCATGGCGAGATGGAGTTGTTCGCCACACTCACATCTCATCGAGCCGAAGATATCCCCGGTCATGCAAGAAGAGTGAACTCTCACCAATACGGGGTCATCGCCGGCGACCTCACCCTTGATCAGGGCGATATGTTCGAGGCCATTGTCCTTCTGGAGGAAAGGGATAAGGTGGAAATGTCCGTAAGCGGTGGGCATATCGACCTCCTCGCCACGTATCACGAGGGACTCGGTGTTAAGGCGATAGGCGATAAGGTCACGGATGCTGATAAGTTTGAGTCCCCACTCATCGGCGCGTCGGCGGAGTTCGGGGAGGCGCGCCATCGAACCGTCATCGCTCATAATCTCCATGAGGGCAGCAGCGGGGAAAAGGCCGGCGAGTCTTGCGAGGTCGACAGCGGCTTCAGTGTGGCCGGCACGTTGGAGGACGCCGCGATCCTGAGCATAAAGGGGGTTGATATGACCGGGGCGGCCGAATGTAGCGGGGGTGGAATTGGGGTCGGCAAGAGCGCGGATAGTAGCGGCGCGATCTTGGATTGAGACCCCGGTGGAACACCCCTCGAGCTTATCGACAGTCACGGTGAAGGGGGTGCCGAGCACTGACGTGTTATCATCTACTTGATGCGGGAGAGCGAGTTCCTCGCAGCGATGCATAGTGATCGGGGCGCAGAGAACGCCACGAGCATTTTTGAGCATAAAATTGACATCCTCGGGAGTGATTTTCTCGGCGGCGATGATCAGATCGCCTTCATTCTCGCGATCTTCATCATCGACTACGACGACGAACTTACCATTACGGAAATCTTCAAGAGCTTCTTGGATGCTATCAAGTTTGATCATGATTGATTAAATTCTTAATATTGTGGGGATAAAATTTGAAAACGTCAGGATATGGGAGAGGGTTGGGCGGGGAGAGAAGAGTTGACTTGGAAGAGAGAGAAATTGACCGATCCGTATGATAGGTGTCGGAAGAATCCGGGGAGCGAAGCGAAGTCATGGTTCTTATTATGCTCGACGACAACGATCGTATTCTCGCCTACGAGGGGAGAATTGAGGATCAGAGATGGGATTTCGGCGAAACGAGGATGGTCGTAAGGGGGATCGGCGAAAACGATATCGAACGACTCGGAAGCTCGGTCGATGAAACGGAATACATCTCCACGGAAAAGAGCGAGCGCCTTATCTTGGAGTTTGTCCTTGACCGAGCGAATGAAAGCGGACTGGACGGCAGCCTGCTCGACAGCCACGACTCGACGGGCGCCGCGAGACACAAACTCCCAACTGATGGCGCCGGTGCCGGCGAAGAGGTCACATACTGAGATATCCTCGAAATCCACCAGATTTTCGAGCACGTTGAAGATATTTTCGCGCGCGAAGTCAGTGGTGGGTCGGGCGGTAATATTCTTAGGGACGTCGAAACGGCGTCTGCCATATTTTCCTCTTATTATTCTCAAAGTCTTTATTTTTAGGTCGGACCTAACTTCCGACGGGGGTAGATAAATATAATCTGGAGGAGAGGGTGGAAGGATCTTTTAGTCACGTCTCAGCATTAGGGCTCCGGCGAGGGGCATTGCCACCTTGGTGCTCAGAGTGGGGAGCATGGTGAGCATCACGAAGTCTAATTGCTTTCGGAGTTCGTCGATGAGTTGATTTTTGATATCACGGATGCCGGAGAGAGATACCTGTGTTGTACGGGGGTCGAGGTTATAAACATTCATGATATTGAAGAGGTGATACTGGATATCAGCGGGGTCGTGCCAGGTATGAGTAGCCCCCATAAGGAGGTTTCGGTGATCGAAAGCGACGAAATCAGCCTCATTATCACGGACATCGATATATACTCGTGTCATATCGCAGCTTCTGTCGCGGAAACGCTGAGCCATCACGGCGAGGTGTGAATGTATTCTGGCACCGGGGAAAGTACGTTGCAAGAAGGCGTTGAGTCCTGGGAGGAGTGAGAACAGCGCCGTAGCGTCATCGACTTCAGAGGCAGATATATCCTGAGGTTCAGCCTCATAGACACGATTGAAGAGAGTGTCAATTTGCTCTTCATCATCCTCTACCATCGATGTTGGCACCCAGATGGTGTGAGGAGCGACGATGATTATATCGGCAGAGAAATCGTCGAGCACCTGCGGATGGTCGTAAACAAGATTTTCGATGCGGCTGAGCAGAGAAGATGAGTCATCACGCCAGGACTCATCGAAGAGGACCTCCAAATCGCGAGTCGGATCGGTGTGCTTGAGATATGCACACATTCGCCTGGAAGAGATGACGCAGATCAGTCGCCAATCCGCCACATCGCCCACACGAACCGCTTGATATGTAGTAGAATCATTGATCATATCACAAAGTTAATGAAATCCTTTGAAATTTCATAAAACGAGCGGCTAATAAAATGCCACGAAGGAGTAAATAAGTTTCAAAAGCGAGCCAAAGGAGCGAATTTGAGGGTATCTCATTGAATCCGCCGGGGAAAAAAGCGATAGCGACGAAAGCGGCAGTGGCGATCAGAGTAGTCACGAGTAGGTCACGACTTCGAGTCAGACCGATAAATACGCCGTCGAATATGAAAGCGGAGACGGTGATGGGAGGGAGTAGGGCAAGCCAGATGTGCATATCAGCCACGGCGAGGCGTACCTCCCTGACATCGGTAATGAAAGCCACGATAAAGTCGGGGAGAAGGATATAGATTAGGAGGAAAATAGCGCTCATGGCAGCACCCCATCCCATGAGGGCCTTTACGCCTCGGTTTATAGCGAGGTGGTCGCGAGCGCCGGCGGCATTCCCGACGATAGCCTCGCCGGCGAATGCGAATCCATCCATAAAATAGGAGAAGAAGAGGAAGAACTGCATCATCACGGCGTTGGCAGCGAGAGTAATCTCACCGATACGCGAACCTATGGATGTCATAATCAGAGAGACCGCCATGATGCAAGCAGAGCGGAAGAAGAGGTCGGTATTTACTTTGAAGAATTTACCCCAGGCTACGCGTCTGCCACACTCCCTGTCGGGGAGTCTTCTGAGGCGGTGTATAACGAAAGCGACAGCTGCCAATAGTCCTAACCAATTAGCGGAGAGAGTGCCGTAAGCCACACCGGCAAAGCCGAGGTTGAACCCCCTAACGAACGAGATGCTCAGGGCGATGTTTACGACATTGATGCCGACGGCTATCAGCATAGGCACGAAGGTATTTTGCAAACCGATGAACCAACCTGAGATTGCCATAATCGCCAACTGCGCCGGGGCAGCCAGGAGGCAAATCCGGAAATATTGAGAAGCGAGAGGGGCTACGTCAGGAGCCGGTTCGAGAATAAGGAACAGGAGCCGGCGTAGTGGAGACATGCAACAGATAGCAGCGATGGCAATGACGAGGGCGATAAATAGAGCCTTTCGCAAGACATCTCGAGTCATGTCAAAATGCTCGGCGCCGAAAGCTTGAGAAGTCATGCCGGTGGTGCCGGCACGCAAGAATCCGCAAAGCCAGTAAATGACATTAAGCATCATCGCACCGAGCGCCATAGCCCCGATATAAGAGGGGCTACCGAGGTGGCCGGCGATAGTCGTATCGCACAGTCCCAAGAGGGGGACCGTGATATTATTGACGATAGCCGGCAGGGCGAGGCGCAGGATACGTTTATTCAGAGACAAAGCCGAGAGAAGGAGGGAGGGAAAAGGGTCAATTCATTTCGCCGACGAGGGGAATTTCCACCAACTCCTTGACACGCTCGATAGGGTAATTCTGACCGAAGAGGAACATCAGTTTGGTGATGGCAGCCTCGGAAGTAAGGTCATGCCCCGGTATGACGCCGGCGCCATAGAGCACTGAGCCTGTCTGATAGCGCAAAGGGTCAACCATACCATTATCGCACTGAGAGACATTGACGATCACCAATCCATGGTCCACAGCCTCACGGATGGTGCTGATGAACTCCGGGTCGGTCGGTGCATTACCGGCGCCGTAGGTCTTGAGTACGACACCTTTAAGGCCGGGAGTGTTGAAGGCATGGCGTATCATATTGACAGTGATGCCGGGGAATAGGTTTAGGTACATCACATTGGTATCCATGCCATAATGCACAGTCAGAGGCTCATCGTAAGAAGGAGTCCAGAGCACTTCCCGGCGGAAAGTGATGCCCATACCTATCTTGGCGAGACGGGGGAAATTGCTACTTTTGAAAGCGTTGAAATTGTCGGCGCTATATTTAGTGGCGCGATTGCCACGCCAGAGGTAATTTTCGAATAGGATAGCCACTTCGCGGAGCATGGGAGATCCATCGGGACGTCGAGCGGCAGCCACCTGGAGAGAGGTGATAAGGTTTTCCTCGCCATCGGTACGCACCTCGCCGATGGGGAGCTGACTACCGGTGATCACCACCGGCTTGTTGAGGTTCTCAAGCATAAAGCTGAGTGCAGATGCGGTATAAGCCATGGTGTCAGTGCCATGAAGCACGACGAAGCCATCGTAATCGGCATAGAAATTTTCGATGACGTAAGCGATATCTTGCCAGTGAGATGGGGTCATCGCCGAACTGTCGAGAGGGATATCGAACTGGAAACTATCGATGGTATAGTCAAGGCGTTTGATCTTGGGCACATTGTCGATAAGATACTCGAAATCAAATGGTTCAAGAGTATGATTATCGGGGTTTTCGATCATACCGATGGTTCCTCCGGTATAGATGATCAAGATGCGGGGACGAGACAAGTCACCGCTGCCTGCCGACTCGTCAGACAATGATTTGATCTTCAGACGAAGAGAATCTTTAGATATATCGCGGAATCTCTCGAGAGACTCCGAATTCAGGATAGCACTCATTATAAAAAAATGTGATTCAATGGTATAGTATTTAATAAAGTGCAAAGATAGTAAATATTTTATAAAAAAAATAGGGTTGTGACACTAAAAGAGTGACACAACCCATATATGATTAAAAAATATACCTATAAAACAGTCAGGGAGATATTAGAATACAACCTTTGAAGACTTATTACCCTTCACAACAATGAAGAGGCCGTTTTCGGGGTTGTTGACGCGTACACCCTGGAGGTTGTAGTAAACAGGAGCTTCGTTTGAATCAGCTACGATATCATGAACGCCGGCGCCACTTTCGCCATAGAGGACGAAATTGCGGAGCTCCCAAGCGCGAGACTTGGAGCCGTCGGTAGCATATTCGAAACCGATTGTGATCACAGAGCCGTCATACTCGCTGAGGTCGAGTTCGTTGGTAGCCCATTCCTTAGTCCAGTTACCGCTGGCGGGAGCTGCGGGGAAGTTAGCGAGAGCGAGGTAGTCGGTATATTCGCCGCTCTTCACATAGAGGCGATAGTTGTCGACCTGAGCAGTGGGGAAGTCGAAACCGAATGCCTGCTCGAAGCTGAGGCTGCAGTTCTCATAGTTGGTAAGGTCGAAGCTCTTCTCCATCTTAGCATTAGCGGGATGGTTTTCACCGCTGTAGTAAGAATTAGCGATAGCGCATTGAGGGTTGCTATTGATCTTCCAGCCGCTATAGTCAGAGAGAGTCTCATCGTTGATCTTGGTCCAGTCGTCGATGCTTGTATCGAAAGCATTCTGATAAACTACGCCATCGGGCACGGGATCGGGATCAGGAACAACAGTACCCTCCTCGTCAGAGGCGAGGATCTTCTCGATACGGAGTTGCTTTTCTTCAGCGGTGAAAGTGATCTCATTGAGACCTGCGCTGACGAGAGTGAGTTGGTCGCCTTCGATTGAACCGGTCCAACCGGCGCTGAGAGTGGGTACACCGACATAAGCACCATCGTTATAGTCATCGAGAGTGAGGACGATTTGCTTCATGCTCACACCGTTGGCCTTGATGTTGACAGTAGAGCCCTTATATACGCGCCAAGCGTAAGAATTGGCTACGGGAGAGATAAGGTCGGTAGATGACGAAGCCTTGGCAGTAGTCAAGACGAAAGACTTGTCACCTACGGTAGTGGTGCTGGTCCAACCGTTAGCATCGCCTGTCCAAGTGCCGGGATTGGCGATATCAAACACTGTATAAGAAGCGGCGCTGATAGAAGCGGCGCAAGCTACAGCTGCGAGAGAAAGTAAAAATTTCTTCATGTTTTGGTATTTAAGTTAGTAAATGTTTTAACTAAAAAATGATAAGAAATATCCGCTTACATCGGATAGTGCAAATTTAGTAATTATTTTTAAAATAAAATATTAAAATCGGATTAATTTTTTATTAAAGTGAAAGAAAGAGGGTGTATCCGGAGATACGCCCTCTTTGGTTATTGTTTTGCCTTGGTTTAGGCTTTTATTCACTATTTAGAAGATCACTTTTGAAGACTTGTTGCCTTTTACTACGATGTAGAGGCCCTTTTCGGGGTTGGCTACGCGTACACCCTGGAGGTTGTAGTAAACAGGAGCGGCAGTCTCATCGAGCTCGATGTTGGCAACGCCTGATTCAGTCTTACCTTTCACTACGATATCCTTAATCTCCCAAGTACCTGCACACACTTCAGTAGATACATATTCGAAACCGAATTGGATTTTCTTACCCTTATACGCATCAAGACTAACAGTCTCATTGTCGAAGAACTTCCAGTTGAAAGCAGCAGGAGCAGTGGGCTCAGCGAAGCGAGTCCATTCAGTAGTGTCATCTTCACGAACAACCAAGAAAGCATACTTACCGGGGAAGTTTTCAACTTTAATATTTGCTCCATTAACCTTATAATTGTTGAAGGCATTCTTGAAATCGAGAGTAACATCCTTCTTATCAGTGAGGTCAATTACGGGAGAAACTGCGACCTCGTCGAGAGCGACTGTAGCACCGGAAATAAAAGCTGAGCCCATCAAACCATATTGGTTAGAGTATTGCCATACGAACTTATCGGATTCAACTTGCTGTTCGAAAGAGAAGACCTCTTCACCGCCAACAGTCCAAGAGAAGATAACTTCGGGAGCGTCGGGATCGGTTACGGTAAGAGTGTATGAAGCAGAACCGGCGAGATAAGTATCAGTAGCAGCAACAGCGGCTGTGATCACGGTTGAACCTTGAGCCACGAGAGTAACTTCACCGGTAGCCGGATTTACAGTAGCCACAGACTCATCGCTTGAAGAGTAAGTAACAGCTCCATCACTGATGGTTGAAGCAACGGGAGATTCGAAAGGCTCACCGATGGCAGCGGCATATTCATTTTCGGGGAAAGAGATTTCCGGATCGACAGGATCAACGGCAAACTTCTTAACTACGATATTCTTAACCTCCCAAGTACCGGCACATTCCTCGGTAGAAACATACTCAAAACCGAACTGTACCTTCTTACCCTTATAGGCAGCGAGGTTTACAGGCTCGTTAGCATAGAATGTATAAGAGAAACTTTTAGGAGCGGTAGGTTCGCCGATACGAGT
>SFMJ01000204.1 GCA_004553095.1 Bacteroidales bacterium | reverse complement strand
ATCAGTGGTTCTCTTATATACTTTTCCTCGTTGTTTTAACTACGATTTTTTTGTTTATCTACTGATTTTACTGATTTTACTGATTTTGGCTACGCTGCACTGGGGGAGTTTTTTTAACCACTGATTTTACTGATTTTACTGATTTTTGGCTATGCGTCGGTGTTTTTTTGCCTATGGGTGGGATTGACACAATTATTCTTTATTAATTGTGCTTTTTTGGGGGTAAGAGCGTAGGCTCTAAAATATCCGGGGGGTTGGGGCGTTATTTGTTTGTGGGGGCTTTTCTCCCGCTTTTTGATTATGGTTCGTATTTTCTATTTTGCTCTTTTTTTGGTGGCCGGCCTTTGGATGGTATCAGCTGCTGCCGGCGCCTCTTCGGCTGCCGCCGAACCGACACCGGAAACTGCCGAAGTCGACACGGACACCCTCTTCATCGATACAGACTCAGTCGAGGCTGTTGCCGACTCCTTCATGCATGATGCCAAGGAGGCATTGACGAGCAAAGAGGTGACGGCATATCGGGCTTTTGCCATGATCAAAGATCCGGCAGTCACCATCTTGCCGGCGAAGAATCGTATGGCGACGGCATACGATGCCCTGTTGGGCTATAACAACCTGACTTTGCCAACGAACGAGGGTCGGTTGGCCGAGGTCAGGAAGCCCCATTCGCGCAGTTATCTGCGAGTGACACTAACCACATCGTCGGAGGTAACATATAAGGTATTGCCACGAGGCGGCAAAGATATCGTGGGCATCGCCTACACGGTGGGGGATTCTGCCACGGTTAGGGATAGCGAATTGCGTTTCTATGACGAGAGATTTCGGCCGATAGCCCTGAAGAGGGTGATGACGCCGCTGCGCATCGAAGACTTCTTCGACTTCAGGGGTGTGGACAAGGGGATGCGAGGGGAATTGATGGCACTGCTCCCCTTTATGGCAGTGGAGTATAGTTTTTCGCCGGATAATGAAGAGCTGAGGGCGCGCCTCACGGCGGTGGAAGCCCTCTCGCGGGAAGATCAGCAGCGCTTGGCGCCCTACCTGCGGTCGCCGTTGCTCCTTGTTTGGGATGGCGGGAAGTATCGGAGGATGGATAAATAGGGGGTCGCGTCGGGACTTTGGGGCTATTTTGATGAAATAACACTTAAATTAAATCTAATATCATGTCTTTTTTTGATTATTTTGTTTGGTCTCTTCTATTATTTGGCATCACAGATGGGCACGAGCAATATGCTTAACACGCTGATGCATACGGCTCATGACCTTCTGCTCAACACGGTGTTCTATCTGATGGGCATCTGCGTACTGACAGGCGCCATCGGCAGGATCTTCGTGGAATTTGGCGTTGTGTCGCTCTTGGAGCGGATCTTGCGACCGCTGATGCGCCCCCTCTTCAACTTGCCGGGAGTGGCATCGCTCGGTGCGGTGATGACCTTTCTGAGCGACAACCCTGCCATCATCTCCTTGGCGGCCGACCGTCGCTTCAGCAGTTATTTCAAGAAATATCAGTTTATCTCATTGACCAACTTCGGCACGGCGTTCGGCATGGGTCTTCTGGTGATCGTCTTCATGGCGGGCCAGGGGTATTACTGGCAACCGTTGGTAGGGCTCTTCGGGGCATTCTGCGGCTGCATCGTCTCGACGCGGTTGATGCAATATTTTGTGGTAAGACAATACCCTAAATTCCGCGACGAACTGGTGGTGACAGCCGACGAACTGAAAGAAGAGAAAGAGACACATCAAGGGGAATCGACCTTCATCCGCATCTTGAACTCCCTCTTGGATGGGGGTAAGACGGGAGTGGATGTAGGGATCGCGATCATCCCCGGGGTGCTGATCATCTCGACGCTCGTGATGGTGCTGACCTTTGGGCCGAATGGAGAGACGGGGGTCTACACCGGCTCGGCCTACGAAGGGGTGGCACTACTCCCCTACTTAGCGAGCAAGATCAATGTGGTGTTTGAATGGTTGTTCGGTTTTACGGATCCGCATTTGATAGCCTTTCCGATCACGGCGTTAGGGGCAGTAGGGGCAGCCTTGGGGTTGGTGCCCAACTTCATCGCCGAGGGATGGGTAGATGGGAATGCCATCGCGGTGTTCACCGCCATCGGCATGTGTTGGAGTGGTTATCTGAGCACCCACACGGCGATGCTTGACTCGTTGGGCTATCGGGAATTGACGCCGAAGGCGATTCTGGCGCACACCATCGGTGGCATCATCGCCGCTATCGCGGCACATTTGCTCTACTTAGTAGTGAGTTAGAAGGCGAGCTCGCTCACAGAACCAATTCGCGCCAAGGGTCGGAGCATTGATGATTCGTTTTTTTTATCTACTGATTTTACTGATTTTACTGATTTTGGCTACGCGAGACCGGGAGTTTTTTTAACCACTGATTTTCACTGATTTTACTGATTTTTGCTACGCATCGGTGTGGTACGTGCGCGTGTCTCGTTTTTCAGTTAAATCAGGATAATCAGTAGACAATAAAAAAAGAGGTGCTCTTCGAGCGTAATTATGCATTATGTATTCTTCGGAGGTGGCGGAATAGGATTATGATAAGAGTTAGGAGGATGGCGAGGCGGGTGGCGAGGGTGATCAGGGTGGCATACTTTCGATCCTTTGCTTGCTTCTCTTCGGTTTGGAGTATTTGGGAGGTGGCGGCGGTGGTGTCGACGCTATCTTTCTTGACGCGATAGATGGTGTCGACGCGGGTGTGAACCCGTTGGCGCCAGCGATAGACCTCCTTGACGATGGTGTCTCCGCGAGCACCGACGTAGATGGAGTCGCGCCAGGCGATGGTGTCGACGCGGCACTCTATGCGGCGGATGGTGTCAGTGAGGACCCGTTCTACGGGGAGGTATACTTTGCGGGCGCAGCCGAGGGTGAGGCATGCGATGCCGACGAGGAGGAGGGTCTTGTTAATCAGTCTTATTATCTTCATAGCAGAGTCTTTTTTTGGGAGGCAAAGATAGGGAGGGGGTAGGAGACTTGGGCTTTATCCTTACACAGAGATAGGAATT
>SFMJ01000203.1 GCA_004553095.1 Bacteroidales bacterium | reverse complement strand
TTTGCTCCGAGATGAAACAGGCGAGGTGGTCCGCGAGTTCGGCCCCTACGAGGATGGTCTGGCGGAGACTTACGAAGAAAATGTCTCCTTGGAGCCGGGAACGAAGTATTGCTTTGAAATCGCTGACGCCTGGGGCGATGGTATCCTCTCGCCGCGCGGCAATTTCAAAATCTATGACACCGACGATCAGCTCGTGACTCAGCAACTCGAGATCAGCCTCTTCGGCATCCGTATCTTCGTGAAGGCTGCCGATGACTCTGCTGTCCGCAATATTACAAGCGAAGAGAAACATGAAGTGGCTCGCTATGCTCTCGATGGAACTCGTCTCGAGGTTCCCGCTGCCGGCATCAACATCGTGGTGATGAGCGACGGCACAGTCTCCAAACAATTCGTGAAATAACCGCTTTAAGACACGTATAAGACATTAAACCCGAATTATTAACATAAAAACCACATTAAACCCGAATTATTAACATAAAAACCAATATATTATGAAAAAATCATTATTCACACTATTCGCGATCGGACTCGCTTTCGGTGTTTCCGCTCAATGGACGGCAGATCCTCTATTGGTCTTCCCCGAAGAGTCTTCGTTGTATGTTCATGAGATGAAGACAGGCCCCGGCGGCACGACATATTTCCTTATCGACCATCCGGCAGGTGCCGATGAGTATGACTTTGAGAATGTGACTTATGATTTCCGCCTCCAAGCCTATGACAAAGATGGCAACAAACTATTCACCGAAGATCCCTATGGAAAGCTTATTTCCAACTATCCCAACAGATCATGGACCACTTGCAACGATTATCTGATGGTCGATCGCGATGACAATGCCATCGTCTCAGTGGCAGATTGTCGCAATTCAGATAGCAAATTGATGTCTTATACCATCTACAAAGTATCCCCTACCGGAGAGATGCTTTGGGGTGAAGATGGCATCAATGTGGATGGAGGTGAGGCATACGATCTGACTGCTCACATGTCAATAGTACAACTCGATGACGGATCTTATGTCTTCGCATGGCAACGCACCTATGGCGAGAACAATTTTGCAATCGAAGTGATGAAAGTTTCTTCAGATGGTCGTTTGCTCTGGAATGCCGATGAGACTCGTCTTGCCGCCTCCAATGACACATTCACCTATCCCTATCTGATCAATGCCGGCGACAATCAATGTCTTATGGTATATGCCAAGGGCTCCAACCAAGAGATATATGTGCGCAAGCTCGACATCGACGGCACTTGCGCTTGGAGTGAAGATACTCGCGTATATCGCTCCGGATGGGGGTCTATTCCTCTTTGGACCATCCTCGACGTGAAGCCTTCAGGCGATGGCGGTGTCATCATCGGTTGGAACGACGATCGTGCATTCACCAATGTTGACTCTGCATATATCTCTTATGTGAAATCAGACGGCTCATTAGGATTCTCCGCCGCTTCTGAATATGGCGATGTAAAACTCGGTTATTCCGAGATGCGTGCCCTCAACGTAAAGGTGATGGAACTCAACGGCGATTTCTACGCTATGTGGCGCGAAACAAGTTCGTCACAGGGCTGGAACAGCATCCGCGCTCAACGCATCTCCAAGAATGGCGAACTCCTCTGGGATGAGGAGGGTATCGAGATTGTTCCGATGTCACAAGTCTCTTACGGTTATTTCAACCTTACTCCCGCTCCCGACGGGAATATCGCACCCTTCTATATGAAGAATGATGGCTACACCATATCCGGCTATGTCGATCCCCGTAACGCCGAAACCGGTGAACGCGTTTTCGAATCTGATGATATAGATGGTCTCCCCATCACTGATATTCTTCCCCCGTCGGCAGGCAATCTCGTGGCTGAGCCCTGTCCGGAACATGATTTCTGGGCTATCTCTTGGACCGAGGGATTTACCGACTATTCCTGGTATCTGCAGCGCCTCGGTTATGACTATAAGACCGGTCCCGACACAAGTGGCGTCAAGGATATCGTTGCCGACAAGAAGACCGGTTCTTTCAATTATGATGGTGAATGCTTCAGCAGCGCCAAAGCCGGACGACTTATCGTCAGCAATCTTTCCGGCGCCAAAGTGATGGAGACAAACATAGGCGAAATGGAAACTCTCAGTTGGAAAGCACCGACTCCCGGTGTCTACACCGCTACCATAATCCCGGAAAAGGGAAAAGCCTCTTCAATCAAGGTTCTGTGCAAATAATCCATATATCCTCTCTCCTCCACCCTCTCCTCCACCCTCTCCTCGCTATCTTCTAACTTATATCAAAAATAATCTCTAACCAATAAATAGTGAAATTATGAAGAAATTTTGTCTACTATCTATGGCA
>SFMJ01000045.1 GCA_004553095.1 Bacteroidales bacterium | reverse complement strand
TTCCCTGTATATCTGTTTCTTCATGAAGTAAGAGCGCGTTCCTTTCCCTGTATATCTAATGAAAAGGGGTGCACCTTTTCGGCACACCCCTTTGGTTCGTTGGGTTTTCTCCCGACTTCTCTTATACGAGGTGGGGATTGAGGTTACCCCATTCGCTGATGGGAGGCATAATGCCAAGTTTGATCACTTCGTCGCGGAGTGTGCAGAGGTGCTTGTAGCTCTGTTCGAGCTCGGCTTGCTCTTCTGCTGTGCCCTCTACTACATGGTAGGTCACGCCATCCTTGCCGATTACACTCTCCATAGCCATCATGATGTTATGGAATTTGTCGTTGTTGACATAGACTCCGGCAGGCCATCTGAAGGGTGCACCACCCATAGCGGCTGCGATCATCTCGATGGAGAGGTATGCAGGGCTCTGGAATGAGCTGCGGCCACGGAGGTTGATGATGTTCTTACCTCCCTGGATCACGCGAACCTTGAGCTCTTCCCATTCTTTCTCAGGAAGCTTGCCCTCGGCGATGAGCTCGGTCAGGGGCTTGCCATCTACCTTCACTGTCGATGCGAAGACTGCCATCTGCTCGCCATGTCCTCCGTAGGTGCGTGCATTGGTGATGCGGTCCGGATCGATCTTGAAGTATTTTGCCAATTCATTGCGCAGACGTGTGCTGTCAAGTGCTGCCAATGTAGTCACGCAACCGGGCTTAACACCTGAGTAGAGGAGTGTTACCAAGCCGGTGATGTCTGCCGGGTTGAAGATCACTACGATGTGCTTTACATCCGGGCAGTATTTACGCACGTTCTTGCCAAAGTCTTCTGCGATCTTGCAGTTGCCTGCCAAGAGGTCTTCGCGGGTCATCCCCTCTTTGCGGGGTGCGCCTCCTGAAGATACGATGTATTTGGCGCCGGTAAATGCCTTCTCAATGTCGTCGGTATAGGTCAGGTTGAGACCCTCAAAACCACATTGAAGCAACTCTTCTGCCACACCCTCAAGGCCCTTGGCGTAGGGGTCGTATAGACATACATTGGGGGTAAGACCCATCATAATGGCTGTCTGAGCCATGTTTGAGCCAATCATTCCGGCTGCTCCAACGATGAGCAGCTTTTCGTCGGTTAAGAATTTCATAGTTGTTGTTTTATGTTTATTTGGGTTTATGTTTTTGCTGATATTATTGATTTATCGTTTTATGTTTTAGCTTTTTAGGTGGCTCCTTTGTTCTTATTTAAGAAGCTTTTTCCCTTTCACTCTGCAAATATAAGAATTTTAAAATTAATTTTGTAAATTTGTGTCATCTTTTTCCAACTTTTTATTCAGTCTCTCTCCATTACTGATCTAAAGCATCTTTTTTTATGGCATCTTCTAAGTCAAAAATAGCATACGTCTGCTCGAATTGCGGTTATGATTCTCCCAAGTGGCTCGGCAAGTGTCCCGGGTGTGGTGAGTGGAACTCGATGGTGGAGCAGCGCATCCCCACCGAGACAAAAACCAAAAGCCGAGGTCTGGTTACTCCCTCTGCCGCTCCGGTCAAACTCTCCGATATCGCTTATACCGATGAGATCCGTATCCACATGCCCAGCAGCGAACTTAATCGCGTGCTCGGCGGTGGTCTCGTTGCCGGTTCGCTTACCCTGATAGGCGGTGAACCGGGCATCGGAAAGTCAACCCTCCTCCTCCAGAATATTCTCTCTATCCGCAATCGGCGCATCCTCTATGTCTCGGGCGAGGAGTCTGCCTCGCAACTTAAACTCCGTGCCGACCGCCTCGCCAAGGCCTCGGACAATACTTTCATCCTCTGCGAGACTTGCCTCGAAAATATCTTTGACCATATCCGAGATGTCGAGCCGGGTCTCGTGGTGGTCGATTCGATTCAGACCATCTGCTCTAATGACATCGAGTCGGCTCCCGGCACTGTCTCTCAGGTCCGCGAGTGCGCCGCCGCTTTCCTCCGATATGCCAAGCAGTCGAATGTCCCCGTAATCCTCGTCGGCCATATTAATAAGGATGGTGCTATCGCCGGACCAAAGGTGCTGGAGCATATCGTCGATACGGTCCTTCAGTTCGAGGGCGATCGTCAGTATCTTTACCGTATCCTTCGCAGCATCAAGAATCGTTTCGGCTCCACCTCCGAGATTGGAATCTATGAGATGATTGACCGCGGTCTCCGCGAGGTGAAGAATCCCTCGGAGATGCTCCTCTCCGACAATCGCGATTCGCAGATGAGCGGTATCACCATCGGCGTTACAATCGAGGGGGCTCGCCCTTTCATGGTCGAGTCGCAAGCCCTCGTCTCTTCAGCCGCTTACGGCACCCCTCAGCGTTCGGTCACCGGATTCGACCAGCGTCGCCTGAATATGCTCCTCGCTGTCCTCGAGAAGAGAGCCGGTTTCCGCCTCTCGCAGAAGGATGTTTTCCTTAATATGGCAGGGGGAATCAAAATTACTGACCCCGCTATCGACCTCGCTGTCGTGGCCGCTGTGATGTCGTCGAATTTCGATATCGCTATCCCACGCCAAACTGCCTTCGCCGGTGAAGTCGGACTCTCCGGCGAAATCCGTACCGTAACTCGCATCGACCAGCGTGTCGCTGAGGCTGAAAAACTCGGCTTCGACACCATCTATATACCCACCGGCAATCTCAAGTCGCTCCCCAAGAAGCAGAAGATCAAGATCATCGAGGTGCCCAAAATCACAGATATGTTCCGCTCTCTATTCGAGTAACTTTATGTGTGGATGTGCTTCTGTGTCGATGAGTTCTTGCGCTTTTTGATCGCTTGAGTTTTGAACAGTGATAATTTTTTACTATTTTTGTACAACATTTGCCGGGTCTTGATCCCAATCTGACCCGACATCATATTATGATTTATGAGTATTATTATTGACTATGATAAGGTGGAGGTCCATCGCGCTGAACGAATGGTGCTCCATGACGTCTCTTTTCAGCTCCACGAGGGGGAGTTCTGCTATCTTGTGGGGCGTGTCGGCAGCGGCAAGAGCTCGCTGATGAAAACTATGTATGCCGAGGTCCCGGTATTCTCCGCTGAGCGTGCCGATGTGCTCGGCTTTAATCTCGTGGATATTCGCAAGAAGCAGATCCCGTTCCTGCGCCGCAAGATGGGTATCGTGTTCCAGGATTTCCAACTCCTACAAGATCGCTCGGCTATGGCAAATCTACGATTCGTGCTCGAAGCCACCGGCTGGAAGTCCAAGTCGGAGATCGATGAACGTATCGAGGAGGTGCTCAAGGCTGTCGGTATGGAGAATAAGGGCTATAAAATGCCCTACGAACTCAGCGGCGGCGAGCAGCAACGCATCGTTATCGCACGCGCTCTCCTCAATAAGCCCCAACTTATCCTCGCCGACGAACCGACCGGTAATCTTGACCCCGTAACCGGTTATCAGATCGTCCGACTACTCCATCGTCTCGCCGCCGAACAGGGCACAAGCATCCTGATGGCTACCCACAATATGCAGATGGTCGAGGACTTCCCCGCTCGTGTGCTCCGATGCGATGATAAGCGCCTTATTGCTCAATAATAGTGCTATGCAACATGTTTGCGGCTTCTCCAACTCGTTTATCCCCAATTTCGCATCGTTGAGGATACGAATTTTGCCTAAATGTTTCCATATCTTTAAAATAAAGATTATATTTGCGCAAGATTTTAACCCTACGGGTAAGTCCGCATTTTTTTATTTTTCGCGATATTTATACTAATACCAAATATAACGCTTTAAAATGGCAGAAAAAAAAGAAAAATTGTTCGACATGTTTCCTCCCGTTTCCACTGATGAGTGGATCGCGAAGATAACTGCCGACCTCAAGGGCGCCGATTTCGACCGTAAACTGGTGTGGCGCACAAATGAAGGCTTTAATGTTCAGCCTTTCTATCGCCGTGAAGATCTCAAAGGGCTTCCGGCTCTCGACTCTATGCCGGGTGAGTTCCCCTACCTCCGTGGCACTCGTGACAACAATGATTGGCTGATACGCCAGGCTGTGTCGGGTGACACCCCCGAGGAGATGAACAAGCATGCCCTCCTTATCCTGAATCGTGGCGTCGAGGCTCTCGGCATCTCTCTCTCCAAGGAGATTAAGGCTGCCGACCTCCCCGTTATCCTCAAGGATATCGACCTCAGCAAGGTGGAAATTAATATCTCTTGCTGCCCCGGTTGCGCTGTCGAAGTCGCTACTGAGCTCGTTAAGCTCATCAAGGATGCCGGCGCTGCTGAGTCGTTCCGCGGTTCGATCGATTATAACCCCTTCAAGAGACTCCTCCGCCATGGCGTCGAGTTCGCCAAGGATGCCGCAAAAGTCGGTAAGGAACTCTTCGAAGTCGTAAAGGATGTCGATAATCTCCGCTGCTTCTCCGTAAATAGCTTTATGCTCAACAATGCCGGAGCTTATATCACTCAGGAACTCGGTTATGCCCTCGCTTGGGGCGCTGAGTGGATGACCATGATGACCGAAGCCGGTATCCCCGCCGTTGAAGTGGGCTGCCGCATCAAGTTCAATATGGGCATCTCTTCCAATTATTTCATGGAGCTCGCCAAGTTCCGCGCCGCTCGTATGCTCTGGGCGCAAATCGTTAAGGCTTATAACCCCGAGTGCATGTGCGCTTGCAAGATGCATGTTCACGCCGTTACCAGCGAGTTCAACCAGACTCTCTTCGATTCGCATGTCAACCTCCTCCGCTCTATGACCGAAACCATGAGCGCCGCTCTCGCAGGTGTCAATTCGATCGAAACTCTCCCCTTCGACCGCTGCTACAAGCGCCCGGATGAGTTCAGCGAACGTATCGCTCGAAATCAGCAAGTGCTCCTCCGCGAGGAGTCTCACCTCGATAAGGTCGTTGACCCCGCCGGCGGTTCTTATTATATCGAAAATCTTACCGCTTCGATCGCCGCTCAGGCTTGGAAACTCTTCAACGAGGTCGAGGATAATGGCGGTTTCGCCGCTCTCCTCGCCACCGGTGAAATCCAACGCAAGGTCAATGAGTCCGGAACTAAGCGTCACCTCGACGTGGCTCGCCGCAAGGAAAGCCTGTTGGGTACCAACCAGTTCCCCAACTTCAACGAAACTGCCGGCGATAAGGCTCCGATGTCTTGCGCTTGCAAGTGCGCTTGCTCTGAAAGTGTCGATGCCGATAAGGCTGTCGAGGCTCTCTGCTTCGACCGCGCTGCAAGTCAGTTCGAAGACCTCCGTCTCGCTACTGAGCGTGCCGCTCACCGTCCTAAGGTGTTCATGCTCACCATCGGCAACCTCGCTATGCGTCTCGCTCGTGCTCAGTTCTCTTCCAACTTCTTCGGTTGCGCCGGTTATGAAATCATCGACAATATCGGATTCGATACTGTTAAGCAGGGTGTCGATGCTGCCATCGAGAAGAAGGCTGACGTTGTAGTGCTCTGCTCTTCCGACGATGAGTATGCTACTTTCGCTCCCGAGGCTTTCAAGGAACTCAACGGCCGTGCTCTCTTCGTAGTTGCCGGAGCTCCCGCTTGCATGGACGACCTCAAGGCCGCCGGTATCGAAAACTTCATCCATGTCAAGGTCAATGTCCTCGATACTCTTAAAGATTTTAATGCTAAACTCCTCAAATAATCCCATTACGTCATGAGACCAAATTTTAAAGATATAGATATCAATAAGGCTGTGGCTGATAATTGCCACAACATGGTGTCGGGTGAGGAGTGGCTCACCGCCGAACTTATCCCCGTTAAGCCGGTATATTCTAAAGAAGATCTCGAAGGTATGGAGCATCTCGACTATGTCTCCGGCCTTCCCCCGTTCCTCCGCGGCCCCTATAGCGCCATGTACCCCATGAGACCTTGGACCATCCGCCAGTATGCCGGATTCTCCACCGCCGCCGAGTCTAACGCTTTCTATCGCCGTAACCTCGCCTCCGGTCAGAAGGGCCTCTCTGTCGCTTTCGACCTCCCTACCCACCGCGGTTATGACGCCGACCACGAACGTGTTGTCGGTGACGTAGGTAAAGCCGGTGTCTCTATCTGCTCGATCGAGGATATGAAGGTCCTCTTCGATGGAATCCCTTTGAACAAGATGTCCGTTTCTATGACCATGAATGGCGCTGTGCTCCCCGTGCTCGCTTTCTATATCAACGCCGGACTCGAACAGGGTGCCAAACTCGATGAAATGGCAGGTACTATCCAGAATGATATCCTCAAGGAGTTCATGGTGCGTAACA
Source organism: Bacteroidales bacterium (assembly GCA_004553095.1). Taxonomy (GTDB): domain Bacteria; phylum Bacteroidota; class Bacteroidia; order Bacteroidales; family Muribaculaceae; genus Lepagella. The sequence continues at coordinate 8,507 of SFMJ01000045.1, read as the reverse complement.
CTTATATCTACCCACCGGCTTTCTCCATGAAGATCATCGCCGACATCTTCGAGTATACCTCCAAGAATATGCCTAAGTTCAACTCGATCTCTATCTCCGGATACCACATGCAGGAGGCCGGCGCAACTGCCGACATCGAGCTGGCTTATACTCTCGCCGACGGTCTCGAATACCTCCGCGCCGGTGTCAACGCCGGTATGGATATCGACTCGTTCGCTCCTCGCTTGTCTTTCTTCTGGGGTATTTCGATGAATTATTTCATGGAGATCGCAAAGATGCGTGCCGCTCGTATGCTCTGGGCTAAGATCGTTAAGCAGTTCAACCCCAAGAACCCCAAGTCGCTCGCACTCCGTACTCACTGCCAGACTTCCGGATGGTCGCTCACCGAGCAAGACCCCTTCAACAATGTCGGCCGTACTTGTGTCGAGGCTATGGGTGCCGTGCTCGGTCACACTCAGTCGCTCCATACCAACGCTCTCGATGAGGCTATCGCCCTCCCCACCGACTTCTCCGCGCGTATCGCTCGTAATACGCAGATCTACATCCAAGAGGAAACTTACGTCTGCAAGCAAGTCGATCCTTGGGGCGGTTCTTATTATGTGGAGAGCCTTACCAATGAAATCGCTCACCGCGCTTGGGAGCATATCCAGGAGATCGAAAAACTCGGCGGTATGGCTAAGGCTATCGAAACCGGTCTTCCCAAGCTCCGCATCGAGGAGGCTGCCGCTCGTACGCAGGCTCATATCGACTCCGGCAAGCAAACCATCGTCGGCATCAACAAGTATCGCCTCGACCATGAAGATCCTATCGATATCCTCGAAGTCGACAATACTGAGGTGCGTAAGGAACAATGCGCTCGCCTCGAAGAGCTCCGCAAGAACCGCGATGAGGCTGCTGTGCAGAAGGCACTCGCCGATATCACTGAGTGCGTGAAAGATCCTTCGAAGGGCAATCTCCTCGACCTCGCTGTTAAGGCTGCCGGTCTCCGTGCTTCGCTCGGCGAAATCTCCGACGCTTGCGAGGCTGTCGTAGGTCGTTATAAAGCTGTTATCAAAACCATTTCCGGTGTGTATTCTAACGAAGAAAAGGGTGATCCCGAGTTCGAGGAAGCCCGCCGCGTCGTTGCTGACTTCGCTAAGCGCGAAGGCCGTCAACCTCGTATCATGATTGCTAAAATGGGTCAAGATGGTCACGACCGTGGCGCTAAGGTAGTCGCTACAGGCTACGCCGACTGCGGTTATGACGTCGATATGGGACCCTTGTTCCAAACTCCCGCTGAAGCCGCTCGCCAGGCTGTCGAAAATGACGTCCACATCCTTGGTGTCTCTTCTCTCGCTGCTGGGCATAAGACTCTTATCCCTCAAGTTATCGAAGAGCTCAAGAAACTCGGCCGCCCCGACATCCTCGTTACTGCCGGTGGTGTGATCCCCGCCCAAGATTACGATTTCCTCTACAAGGCTGGTGTCGCTGCTATCTTCGGCCCCGGTACTCGCATCCCCAAGAGCGCCATCGAAATGATCCGCATCCTCAACGAGCAGCTCGCTGACTAATCCCTATCCCCTTATAGTAAAAGTGGTCTTGCCCATCCCGGCAAGACCTCTTTTTTTACCCCCTACTTTACCCCTTCTTTCCCCCTATCGAAAAAAATTCGCTCTCTCCCACAATATTTCACCCTCTCCATCCGTATTATAGTTACCTCTCTTATGCCCGATTCGATCCTCGATACCTCTCCGTGTCGCCATTCCCGACGCTGCGGAGCCCCTTTTCGGGCGCTTCTTATGTTAGAGCGCGTTCCTTAAATTTTGATTTTATGGCAACTGATATTCTTTACCCTAAATATAACAACGTCAACGACCCTCAAGACCCTGATACCTACGTCCTTGAGGAGGATGATGATACTCTCTATAATTTGGACGACGATGCCGATATCGAGTCGGATGACACCAACCCAGATGATGAGCAGGAGTCTAAGTCTCCTAAAAAAAGGGATTCGATCGCTTTCTTCTTTTTCCTGAAAATTCTCTCCACTCCCGTGGAGGGGTGGAAGAAACTCCGTCGTCGCGCTTTCAAAAATGAGGAGGTCGCCGCTTCTTGCTTCTATCCCCTCGTGGCTCTCGCTGCTTTCTCCGAAGTCGCCGACCTTTTCTACGACAATCGCTCCATCTCCGATTGGGCGGTATATGGATTGGTGACTTTCCTCGCTTTCTTCTTCGGGTATTTCACAATCCTGCTCTTCTGCGGGTTTCTGCTCCCCAAGAAGTCGCGCTACCTCTTCCGCAAGGACAATGGTATGCAGTTCGTCATGATGGCTCTTTCCTCTCTCGCAATATTTTACACCCTCTCCAACGTCTTTCCCATGATACAGGAGGTGATTTACCTGCTCCCTCTATGGACCATCTATATCATCTATAAGGGTGTACGAGTGATGCGTGTTAATCAGGATGTCATCAATATGACCACCGTAATCCTTTGCATCCTCGTGCTCGGTGTACCAATCCTCTGGGGGTGGGCATTCCACACCATCTTCCTCCCTCATGTCTTTGTTAATTGATCTCTCTCAATAATCTCTCTCGTTCTCTCCTCTCTCCTCGCTCCTCTCAATAAAACCCTATTTCCTCGCGTTTTATATTAAAAAACTCTCTTCCTCAAGATTATGAAAGCTAACGAAGTTAATATCAAAAATAAGCGTGCCCGTTTCGACTATGAGATCTCGGATACTTATGTCGCAGGCATCGTGCTAACCGGTACGGAGATCAAGTCTATCCGCGACGGCCGCGCCTCTCTTGTCGATACATATTGCATCGTCGAAAACAATGAGGTGTGGGTCAAGGGTATGAACATTGCCGAGTATTTCTATGGCACTTACAACAATCATCCGGCTCGCCGCGACCGCAAGCTCCTCCTCAATCGTAAGGAGATACGTGCCCTCCGCAAGGCTGCCGAAGATCCCGGCTATACCATCGTGCCCCTACGTGTTTTCATCAATGAGCGTGGCCTCGCCAAGATGCTCATCGGTGTGGGACGTGGCAAAAAGCAATATGACAAGCGCCAATCCATCCGCGAACGTGAGGATAAACGATCCATCGATCGCTACATGAAAGTAAAATAAGCAATGTCTCGTCCCATTGAACTCTTAGCCCCCGCTGCCAATCGTCATGTCGCCATACAAGCTATCTTGCATGGCGCTGATGCCGTATATATGGGTGGCCCTTCTCATGGCGCTCGCCATAATGCCTCTAATTCGATTCAGGATATCCGGGAGGTCGTGGAGTTCGCTCACGCCTTTAGAGCTCGCGTATATGTCACGGTAAATACTCTGGTTTATCCTAATGAGTTGAAGCATGTGGAGCGTCTCTGCCGCGAACTTTATCTCGCCGGTGTGGATGCTCTGATAGTGCAGGATATGTCACTTCTGCGACTCAATATCCCACCCATCGCTCTGCATGCCAGCACGCAGTGCGACACTCGCTCTCCGCAGAAGGCCCGTTTCCTTCAGGATGTCGGTTTTTCGCAGATTGTCTTGGCGCGTGAGCTCTCGATCGAGGAGATTCGAAAGGTGGCGCAAGAAGTGTCGGTGCCTATAGAGTGTTTCGTACATGGCGCTCTCTGTGTCAGCTATTCCGGTCGTTGCGGTGCCGGCTGCGTGGCTATGGGCCGTTCTGCCAATCGCGGTGAGTGCCCTCAGATGTGTCGTCTCCCTTATACCCTCCGAAATGGTAGGGGGGAGGTCCTGATGCGCGACCGTTATCTCCTCTCGCTGCGCGATTTCAACGCCTCTCAACATGTCGAGGAGATGATCCTCGCCGGAGTCTCTTCTTTCAAGATCGAGGGGCGTCTTAAGGATGCCGATTATGTCAAGAATGTCACCGCCGCTTATCGCCGCATCATCGATGATGTCATAGCCCGATATCCCGAGCAGTTCCATCGATCTTCTTGCGGCTATTCTCAGATTTCGTTCTCTCCCGATCTCTCCAAGAGTTTCAACCGCGGTTTTACCGATTATTTCCTCGCCGGACGACGCAAGGTGTCGATGGCTTCGATCCTAACTCCCAAGTCGATGGGAGAGGTCATTTCCGACCCTTCGCAACTCAACAATGGCGATGGCATAAGTTTCTTCAACCACGACGGAGAGTATGTCGGCGTCGGTGTGAATCGTGTCGACAATGGCAGAATCTTCTCTTCGCGTCCCTTTAAATTGCCCAAGGATGTTGTGATACATCGCACTTTCGACCGCCTCTGGCAGGCGGAGATGGCGCGTGACACCGCTCTGCGGCTCATCGATGTGGATATCGAAATTGATGCCAACGGTGTCTCTGCCTCCGATCAGAGAGGCCTATCCGTCCGCCTCCCTTTGGATGTCGATAAGTCTGGCACCATCTATCGGCTCCGCAATTTCACCGATCACCTCAACGGTTCGATATTCATCCCCGCCTCTCAACTCACGGCCCTACGTCGCGATCTCTTGGCCCTACTCGACAGAGCCAACCTTGAAACATACCATTTCGATCATCGTGCTCCCGAGGATTCGAAGGCTCGTTTCCCCATTGACAGGCTCGATCCGCGGGATAATGTGGCGAATCCGCTGGCTCGTCAGTTCTATCAAGAGCATGGCGTCAAAAGCATGGATGATGCCCTGGAGACACGTATACCCCGAGGAGAGGTTGAGGTTATGACCACTCGCTATTGCCTGCGTAGGGAACTCGGATGTTGCCTCCGTGATAAAACAGTAGACGATAAAACAAAAGCCCGATTCGCTCCGCCACTCACCATCTCCACCGGTCCCAACACTTTCCGCCTCGATTTCAACTGCAAGAACTGCGAAATGTCTGTCATAGCCCATCCTAAAAAATAAGAGCTCAAAAATATCCGCCCCTACGAGAACACGCTCTATACTGTCTTTGGTGAGGCTGTCGCTCTTTTCGATGCTTCCCATTCTCCTTAGCAGGGAGTCTCTCAGCTCGGCATAGCGGAGCGTCAGTCGCGTCAAGGTGTCGTTCTTCCCCTCTTCTATCTGCAAGTAGGTCTCTGCCGGATATTCGAATTGAAGGTGGGTCAACGCCTCTTCATATCGCTCGGATAGACCGTGGACTGCCGCCGAGTCTTTCGCTCCTCGCAGACTATCGATATATTGCCGGGTCAATGCCACACTCCGATTGTAGAGCTGTGTCCCATTCTCTCGCCCCGGATCCCGTCGCTTCTCCCGGCAACTCTCCACCCCAAGACATATCAGGCTGATCGCTATCACATAGATTATCTTTCTCATATCAGTTTTTCTTCTTCGATTTTTGTGTCGCTACAATCATTTTGTCAGGGCTTCCCTCTTGTCGCGTTCCAGCTTCTCTCGAAGGTAGCGACCCGTGTATGATCGCTCGCATGCCGCCACATCTTCCGGAGTGCCGACCGCTACGATCTCTCCACCCTTTTCGCCACCCTCCGGACCGATGTCGATGATCAAGACGCTGTTGCCATTATCCACAAGCCGATTGAGCGATTTCAACAGCACCGAGATGTCGTGGAAGTGAAGTCCCGTCGTAGGCTCATCGAAGATGAAGAGCATGCCGCTCTGTCGCTCTTGAAGCAGGTAGTAGGCGAGCTTCACGCGCTGGTTCTCTCCCCCCGATAGGGTAGAGGAGGATTGCCCTAATTTGATATATCCCAACCCCACATCTTGCAGGGGCTTGAGGCGAGTCACTATCTTGCGCTCTTGTGACTCATCGGTCGCCCCGAAAAATTCTATCGCCTGGTTCACCGTCATGTTCAACACTTCGTAGATGTTCTTGCCGCGATATTCCACGTCGAGTATCTCCGGCTTGAATCGCTTGCCATGACAAGTTTCACATTCCACCTCGATATCTGCCATGAATTGCATCGGGATCGTTATAGTGCCATCTCCCTTACATTCGTCGCATCTCCCTCCATCCGTGTTGAATGAGAAGTGGGCAGCGGTGAACCCCATCTGCTTCGACAGTTGACACTCGGCGAAGAGTCTCCTGATCTCATCGTAGGCCTTCAGATAGGTAGCCGGATTGCTACGCGAGGAGGTGCCGATAGGATTCTGGTCGACAAATTCGACAAATTTTACATCGCGGTAGTCACCGCATAGCTCTCGGTGGGTGCCGGGAGTCCCCACACCCTCGCCGAGTGCATACATCAGCGACTTGTAGAGCACCTCTTTCACCAAGGTCGATTTCCCCGATCCGCTCACCCCGGTCACCACTGTCAGGATCCCTAACGGTATCTTGACATCGATGTTCTTAAGATTGTTTTCCGCCGCCCCTTTTATCTCAATCGCCTTTTTCCAAGCACGACGATGGTGCGGCAATTCGATGCGTCGCTCTCCTCGCAGATATTCGATGGTGTATGATTCGTGTGGCTTGCCGTCGCTCAGCAATTCTTGAAGATTGCCCGTCAGCATCACCTTGCCGCCATTGCGCCCGGCATCTCGCCCTATATCCACTATCTCGTCGGCGGCAAGCATAATATCTTCGTCATGTTCCACCACCACTACCGTATTGCCGATCTGCTGTAAGCGCCGTAACACGCGGATCAACCGCCCCGTGTCGCGCGAATGCAATCCGATGCTCGGCTCGTCGAGAATATAGAGCGACCCTACCAATGAACTCCCCAACGAAGTGGCAAGGTTGATACGCTGGCTCTCGCCTCCCGATAGGGTGGAGGAGAGGCGGTCTAAGGTGAGGTAGGAGAGTCCTACTTCGTTCAGGAATAAAAGCCGCTGCCTGATCTCTTTGAGAAGTCGCTCGGCTATCTTGCCATCCGTCTCGCTCAGTTGCAACTGTGCGAAGAAGTCGCTAAGCTCGCTAATCGGCATCTTCACTAATTGTGTGATGCTCTTCCCTCCGACCTTCACATATTCCACATCCTTGCGAAGTCTGCTCCCGCGACATTCCGGACAGATGGTCTTGCCGCGATAGCGCGCACGCAGGATGCGAAATTGCATCTTGTCCATCCGTGTGTCGAGCCAGCGGAAGAACCCGTCGATACCCTCCCACATGCTGTTGCCATGCCACAGAAAGTCAAGTTGTGACTCGGTGAGCTGATTGTAGGGCGTGTGGATAGGAAAGTTGAATCGTGGCGCAAGATGGATCAGATGTTTCTTCCATTCGCTCATCTTCTCGCCGCTCCAACATTTTATGGCATTCTGATAGATGCTCAGCGTCTTGTTGGGCACCACCAATTCTTCGCTAACTCCCAGCACCTGACCGAATCCTTCACACTTCTCGCACGCCCCGTAGGGATTGTTGAAGTTGAACATCAGGTCGTTGGGCTCTCGAAATTCGATGCCGTCGGCAGAAAATTTCCGCGAGAAGAGATGCTCATGCACTCCATCTTTTCCCCATATCTTGATCACCGCCTCGTCGCGACCCTCGAAATATGCCGTCTCCACCGAGTCGGTGAGTCGTGAGATCTCATCCTTGTCGGAGGTTACTGCCAAGCGGTCGATCAGCAGTCGATAGTCCGGGTCGAGTTCTGTCACTCCCTTGGCGATAAGGTCGGTGATCTGCTCGAAGGTGCCGTTATGTTCCAATCGGCTATATCCCTGCTTCTGAAGGATGTCGAGATGTTGCGCCACGCTACGCCCTTCGGGCACGTGGAGTCGTGTCAACACCGCTATCCGTGTCCCTTCAGGATAACTCTGAAGAGTCTTGACGATATCCTCGATGCCATATTTGCGCACCTCTTCGCCGCTCACCGGCGAGTAGGTGTGACCCACTCTGGCATAGAGCATACGCAGGTAGTCATATATCTCGGTGGCTGTGCCCACGGTGCTGCGTGGATTGCGTGTATTAACCTTCTGCTCAACTGCTATCGCCGGTGGCAATCCCTTGATATAGTCACATTCCGGCTTCGACATTCGTCCCATAAATTGCCGCGCGTAGGCCGACAAACTCTCCACATAGCGACGTTGTCCCTCGGCATACAACGTGTCAAATGCCAAGCTCGATTTGCCCGAGCCGCTTACCCCGGTCACCACGATCAGCTTCCCCAACGGTAGCTTCAGATCGATATCTTTGAGGTTATTAACCCGAGCCCCTTTTATCTCAATATAGCGCATAGCCAACTTCCTGAAAGTGTTTTTATCCGACCCAATAGATGCGGATTGATAATATAGAAGACAAAAATAATCATTTTTTGTCTCACTCACAAAACAAAAAATGATTATTTCTATTATTTCTCTTTTGCCTGCGACGTTACCTACCTTGACGAAAACGGCAAGCAGACCCGTGTACCAGCTGACCCGCTGAACTATGCGTTATCCAGCGACCTGCCCCTAGAGGATGACACCGACAACACTATTGCGGATGTGTACGCTGACCCCACCGTCAACCTTGAGCTGGACTTTGAGAACGAGCAGAACCGCCGAGCCGTCATGGCCGCCCTGTACAGCCTGAAACCGAACCACCGCAGCATTTTGGAACAGCGCTATCGTTACAATAGAACGCTGCAGGAAATTGCCGATGATCGAGGCGTGTCCCGGCAGTGCGTGA
>SFMJ01000202.1 GCA_004553095.1 Bacteroidales bacterium | reverse complement strand
TCTACTGATGAACAGGATTTTACTGATGTTTAATACCGCGTCTCCCTGCACAGTAGGTCCGTTAGAGCGCGTTCCTTAAATCCGTACAATCCGTTGTTAATTTTTATGAGGCTTTCTATTGTTATTCCGGTTTTTAATGCGGCTGTTGGGGATGTGTTGCGCTGTCTTAATAGCGTATTTCTTAATACTGTCGGCGTTTGTTCTACGGATTTTGAGGTGATTTGTGTCGATGACTGTTCGACTGAGCGCGAGGGTATCGAGGCGATCAGCAATTATACTGTCGAGGGTGTTCACCCTGAGAATCTTCGTTTGATCCATCACAAGGAGAATCGGCGACAGGGGGGCGCTCGCAATACGGGCGTCAGCCATGCTTCGGGCGATTATATCCGTTATTTGGATCATGATGATCTTCTGCCGGATGGCGCTCTGAAGGATATGATGGATGCTATCTTGCAATATGATGGCTTGGATCTCGTGGCGTTCGATTTCGTGAGGGGTGACGAGTCCGGGAATGTGGTCAGCGAGGTGGCATATTCTGATCGGCTTCACAGCCGTGTCGTATCGGGTGGGGAGTTTATGCAAACTCAGGAGGTGCCTTGGCTCCCTTGCATCTATCTATATCGGCGCATGTATCTTCTTGAGATGGGGAATGAGTTTGTCGAGGGGGTGAGGTTTGAGGATGTTGACTATGTGCTTAGGGCTGTGATGTATGCCAAGAAGATGGTGTATCTGCCGAAGGTCATTTTGATCTATACTATCAATAGCAGTCAGACGTCAACGGTGGGCAATTCGCCGGAGAAGATTAGGGATTGCCATTTGTTGTTTTATCGGATCGGGCTTTTGGCGGATGAGGCTGTAAGTAGGGGGATAGCCGGGAGTAAGGAGATTGTGGATCATTATATTTTTTCTGTGAGGAATTATTTGAAGTCGTATGTATGGCGGTTGCCATATCGTATGATTCATGCACTGATGAGGGATTATCCGCCGAACCGAAGTTTGCCGATATCGGGCTATCTGAGATGGGTCGGCAATAATCCGCGGCTATTTGCGATGGTGACGGCATGTGTCGCGCCATTCATGCAGTTAGCCTACCGGCTCTACCGTTTCCGTTCCTGACCATCGAGCAGATTTGCTGCAAGTTATTTGATATTTACATCATTTTTCGTAATTTTACGACATAATTTCTGTGGCAAGCCACATATTTTATACCGCATGAAGTTTAAGGAACGCGTTCCTTAAATTTTTGATTATGGTTTTATCTTTTGTTATTTCTTTTTTTAATGCCGCTGTGCGAGATGTCAATAGATGTCTTGACAGTATCTATGATTCGGTGCCGGAGGGGCTGAGCTTGTCGGAGTTTGAGGTGGTGTGCGTCAATGACGGTTCGACGCTGCCGGAGGGCGTTGCCGCTGTCGAGGGATATTTGCATGCCGGCAGCCACCCGGAGAATCTAATCCTTCTGCATCATGCTGTCAACAAACGACAGGGGGCGGGACGCAACACCGCCATGCAGGTGGCGAGGGGGCGCTATATCCAGTATCTGGATATCGATGACTTTATGGCGGAGGGGGCTTTCGAACATATTATGACTTGCATAGGTCGCTATGAGGGTGTGGATGTGATGCGTTTTGGTGAGCATATTGCAGATGAGGTCGGAAATATTATCCGACCGAGCAAGAGCGACGACCGACATTTCCCTCAAGTCATCTCGGGACGTGATTATGCCTTGTCGAATTATATACCTCCCACCGTGTGGCAATGCCTCTATCGACGGGAGTATCTTGAGGAGCAGAAGCTTAGCTTTGTCGAAAGGCGGTTTTTATCAGACCACAAAAATTGGCTATTCGGAGGTAAAGATCTGCGATTTTTATTATTTGTATTATCGTATCGGGGAAGTGATCGGGAGTGTGTATGATAAAGATCGGGAGTTGGGCGATCGGCTATTGGCAACATATTCGGAGAATATGAAGCGGATAATGCTGGGGAGTCATCTTTGGAAGTTGCCATATCGCAGGATCCGGGAGATGCTGGTGAAGTATCCCCCTGTCGGAGGCGTCAAGTTGCCGCCGGTGTTGGCGGCGATGAGGCGTTGGCCGCGGGCTATGGCAGTGGCTATCGCCGCCGTCAGTCCGGCTATCCGCCTGATCTATAAGTTATATATTCTGGCAAGAAGGTAACGACGCGGATCTTCACGGATGATCTTGAATCGGACTGCGGATGATCTTGAATTGACCACGGATCAACACGGATTTTCACGGATCTTTTGCTACGCAGTCTCAACATCAGGAAAATCAGGCAAATCAGAAGACAATAATAAAAAGAGTCTTGTCGCTCGCAGAGCAATGTCTTCCGGTTGTTTTATCTACTGATGATCACGATTTTACTGATTTTTGCTACGCATCGGAGTGGGTACTGGCGTTGTCGTCGGCATCAGGAAAATCAGGTAAATCAGTAGACAATAATAAAAA
>SFMJ01000201.1 GCA_004553095.1 Bacteroidales bacterium | reverse complement strand
ATAAGAGCACATATAAGGCATACTTCTCAAGGAAGAAAAATGCCAAGTGTCATCTGATTGTGCTTAATCTCCGAAATCCCGGCAGTTGCGATATCAAGGCGATAGAGATAGCAATCAATAAGAATACCTTTCTGCCGGAGCATTTCATCGTCAGAGACTCCTCTGACAAGGTGGTAACCGTCAATATCTCCCAACTCTCTCTCTCAGCCAAGAATGTTGCCTCGACATTTGTTTGCCCCGTCTCCTCAATGAAGGATTATGAACTCATCGACCTCCGCTAATATCTATGAGAGCGCTATAAAAAGACATTTGTAGGCTTATAAGAGTTCTATTTGCAGAAAAAATAATTGAATAGCTGTTTTTTGCTTGGTGATTTTAAGTTAATGTAGTATATTTGCCGAGCAAAAGTATCTATGCACCTAAATAAAGAAATTCCGGGTGTATGCAGATCAAAATGAACGCAAAAATTGTTAATTAATTAATCAAACAAAAAAAAACAACCGATCTCACCATGGAAGAGAGAAAGACAAAAGTCCTAATCATTGGTTCAGGTCCTGCCGGATTCACTGCAGGTATCTATACTTCGCGTGCCAACCTTCAGCCTATTCTGTTTGAGGGGGAGCAACCCGGAGGACAGTTAACACAGACCACTGAGATAGAGAACTTCCCCGGCTATCCCCAGGGAGTGCAGGGTATGGAGATGATGGATCAGCTTCGTGAGCAAGCATTGCGTTTTGGCACTGAGGTAGTGTCGCGCACCATCACTTCTGTAGATTTCAGCAAGCGTCCCTATCGTTGCGAAGATGAACGTGGCGATGTATATCTTGCCGACACAGTGATCATCTGCACCGGCGCTTCAGCCAAATATCTCGGACTTGACGATGAGAAGAAATATAATGGACTTGGTGTGAGTGCTTGCGCCACATGCGATGGCTTCTTCTATCGCAAGAAGAATGTAGCCGTGGTGGGTGGTGGCGACACTGCTTGCGAAGAGGCTTTATACCTCTCCACTCTCTGTAATAAGGTGTACATGGTGGTTCGTAAGAATTATCTCCGTGCCTCCGAAGTGATGAAGAAGAGAGTTGAAGATCGTGAGAATATCGAGATTCTATTTGAGTGCAACACTGTAGGCCTCTTCGGTGAAGAGGGCGTAGAGGGTGCGCACTTGGTAAGAGGCAAGGGCACTGACCATGAGGAATTTTTCGACATTGCTATTGATGGCTTCTTCCTCGGCATCGGTCATAAGCCCAACACAGACATATTTAAAGATTACTTGGAACTTGACGAGCAGGGTTATATCATCACCAAGGCTCCCGGCACTGCCACCAACGTGCCCGGTGTCTTCGCTGCCGGCGACTGCGCCGACCCCATCTATCGTCAAGCCATCACCTCAGCCGGAACAGGTTGCCGTGCAGCCTTGGATGCTGAGAAGTTCTTGATGAGTAATTGTTAGTTTCATTATTAGTAAGATGGAAAATAAACAGGAAATACTCGATCGGCGATATCTGCGAATGGCGAAGATATGGAGTGAAAACTCCTATTGCGAGCGTCGCAAGGTCGGTGCGCTGATTGTCAAAGATAAGATGATTATATCCGACGGCTATAATGGCACACCATCCGGCTTCCCGAATGTGTGCGAATCGTCGGAGGGTGTCACACTCCCATACGTGTTGCATGCCGAGGCCAATGCCATCACCAAGGTGGCGCGTAGCAATAACTCGAGCGAAGGTGGAACGCTTTATGTCTCTACCAGCCCATGTATGGAATGTTCAAAATTGATCATCCAGTCAGGCATCAAGCGAGTAGTATTCTCCGAATTATATAGGATTACCGACGGCCTTGACCTTTTGCGTCAAGCCGGCATCGAAGTGATCCATCTTCCCTTGGAAGAATAGATCCACATTCCCTTGGAATAGATACATCTTACTATATAGAATTTCCTTTGGTGTTAGCCATAGGAATCATTTCTGGCATTTTTATAGGTAAAAAATCTGCCGATAGTCGGCTTTCCCCCGAGGAATTAAAGATTCGAACTGTCCTTAATCTTATCAAGGATCAGTATGTCGATCAGGTCAACACCGATTCTCTTCTCGACATGACCATCCCGGACATGTTGGCATCGTTAGACCCTCACTCGGTCTATATTCCCGCCTCCGAACTACAGATGGCCAATGACGATCTGGAGAGTTCTTTCAGTGGTATCGGTGTAACGTTCCAGATCATCAATGACACGGTCAACGTGATCGATGTAGTGCCGGGAGGCCCGGCAGAGAAGACCGGTATTCAGCCGGGCGATTTGATCATCGAAGCCAACGGCAAGCAGCTCTCCGGTGCCAAGGCCACCAGCGAAACCGTTTTCACCACCCTTCGCGGCAAGGAGGGTACCAAGGTGGAAACCAAAGTGAAGCGCCGGGGTAGCAAGAAGTTGCTCACTTTCGACATAATACGTGGCATCATCCCCACCAATAGTGTAGATGCCATATATATGATTACTGATGAGATCGGCTATCTGAAGGTGTCGAAGTTCGCAAGAAATACTTACAATGAGTTTTTCAACGCTCTTGTGAAGTTGCAGAAGCAGGGTGCTTCTCAGTTTGTCATTGACTTGCGAGGCAACTCCGGCGGATTTATGGATCAAGCCATCTATATGGCTAATGAGTTCCTCCCCGAGGGTCGTGTTATCGTCTATACCAAGGGTAGGAATCCGGAGAATGAGTCATTCGCCACAAGCGATGGCAGAGGCAGTTTCCAGGATTGCGAGATCACCGTGCTGATCAATGAGTATTCGGCATCCGCCTCCGAGATTTTCGCCGGGGCTATCCAAGATAATGACCGTGGCCTTGTGATCGGTCGTCGTTCTTTTGGCAAGGGACTCGTGCAGAACCAGATAGCTCTCCCCGACAGCTCTGCGATTCGCCTTACTGTGGCTCGATATTATATAC
>SFMJ01000200.1 GCA_004553095.1 Bacteroidales bacterium | reverse complement strand
AAAGTCTTTGGTCAGCACTCTTAACGCCAACATCAATGCTATCGTAAGATACAACAACAAGAAGACCGAGCAGGCAAGACTCTCTTGGGATTATACCAAAGATAAATATTATGGCGATTGCGATATCGAGCCTCAGTTGGTATTCCCTGATGGCACCACCTATTTCGTGGCAGACTATTTCGAGAAGGGCTTCTCAAGTGTCGAAGATAGCTGGTATAGCCTTACTCGTAAGTACAGATCTGTTTGGAATAGCGTAAGAAAGTAGGTTGAGACTACAAGCGATTATATACGATATGTCTCTTGGAACAGCCTTAAAGGGGATCCCTTCGGGGCTGTTCCTCTTTTTTGTATTCTTTACTCTACCGTTGTGGGGCCAAGAGGTGGAAGATACACTCTCGACATCGCTTCAAGAGGTGGAGGTGAGTGCCTTTCAGAATAAGAATATTCGGCGTGGCGGTTCTGTCGATTATAATCCAGATTCATTCCTGACCGGCATCAGAGTGATGGGTGAGGCTGACCCCCTCAACCGGCTGAAACTCCTGTCGGGTGTGCGAACAGTTGGCGATTATGGTTCGGGATTTATGATCGATGGCAATACGCCGTCGCAGTCATTATTCCGCATAGATGGTGTGCCGGTGTTCTTCCCCTACCGTTTTGGCGGTATCTTCTCGACATTCAATGGACCTCACTTCGAGAGGATGAATTTCGAGAGAGGATTCCATCACGCCTCGATGCCGGCACGCTTGGGCTCGATGGTCGATTTTGACACCGGTGCCGCTGTCAGCCGCGATTTCTCGGGAGTCGCCAATGTCGGCATGACCTCTTCGGCGATTACGCTGAAGGTTCCGATAGCAGGGAAAGTGGAGATTCGTGCATCCGGCAGAATATCATATATCGACGAGATATATGGCAGATGGCTGAAAGGGAAGGATTCTGATATCAAATATCGATTTTGGGATGCCAATCTTACGGCTCGATGGCTTGTCGACAATGACAATGCGCTGACGTTCAATGCTTTCCTTAGTGAGGACAGGCTCAAGTATAGCGACACCAACTATGCAATGGACAATCATCTGACCTGGGGAAATTACCAGGCCTCTCTCTCATGGCGACATCGTGGCAATCATGATATGATCCACCGCATATATTGGTCGGGGTTTCGCAATCGATTCGGCATCATCCTGCCACAAGCATCGATGAAGATGCCCTCCGATCTCTCTATGGTCGGAGCATCGGGAGACATCATTACTTGGATTAAGGATAATAGCATAAAGATGGGCTATGGCTATGAACTCAACACCTATTTCGAGGATGTCGGCAGGGTGGCGGTGACCGGATTTGAGGAAGATCGGGCTACACCTATGAAAGGGAATCTGCATCCTTGCGAAGCGAGAATCTATGCTGATGTCAATATTCCTTTTGCCGATCGTTTCTGCTTGGATGCCGGTTTGTCGGCGATGCTTTTCTGCAACTCTGATGGCTATAAGTCTCTGTCGCCCGATCCGCGCCTGACCCTTGCTATGGATTTGGGACCGGGGCAAATAAGTGCCCACTTCGGTCGCTATTCGCAATATCTGCATCAAGTCGGGTTCTCTCAGATTGGTCTTGCCAGCGATTTCTGGATCTCTTCGCATCATGGACTCCCGGGAGAATCGTCCTATAATTTTGAATTAGATTATACCGGAAGGGTATCCGCTCTCTCCTTCTCAGTGACTGCGTATTACAAGATAGTGCGCAACGAGCCGGAATATGTTGGCCAAATCTTGGAGATGCTGGATGCTGACTATGACCCTGTCTCTTGTATCAGCAATTACAATGGTTATAACTGGGGTGTAAGATTTAACACTAACCTGGCGATAGACAAGTTCCGTGCTGTGGTAGGTGGCAGTTATGGCATGGCAAGAAGACGGGATCGCACGACAAATGAATATTTCCGAGCTATCTCCGATCCCGGTTTTTCATTGAATGCAGATCTGGTGTATTCGCTCAATAGGCATTGGGAGTTCGGAGCGGTTTTCAGATACTCCACCGGACGAC
>SFMJ01000199.1 GCA_004553095.1 Bacteroidales bacterium | reverse complement strand
CGTCAATCCTAATATTGCTACCATCCAAACATCTGATGGTGTTGCAGACAAGGTGTATTTCCTTCCTGTCAATGAGCATTTCGTTACAGAAATCATCAAGAAAGAACGTCCCGACGGCATCCTCCTGGCCTTTGGCGGACAGACAGCCCTCAACTGCGGAACGGCACTCTATCTCAATGGTACACTGAAGAACTATGGTGTGAGCGTCCTCGGCACCTCAGTTGAAGCGATTATGAACACCGAAGATCGCGACCTCTTCGTTAAGAAACTTGACGAGATAGAACTGAAAACACCTATCAGTCAGGCTGTTGAGAACATGTCTGATGCCAAGGCGGCAGCTGAAAAGATTGGTTTTCCCGTGATGATTCGCTCAGCTTACGCCCTTGGCGGACTTGGTTCGGGCATCTGTCAAGATGAACAGCAGTTTAGCGAGTTGGCTGAAAGTGCCTTCACCTTTGCCCCACAGATTCTCGTTGAAGAGTCGCTTAAAGGATGGAAAGAGATTGAGTTTGAGGTGATTAGAGATGCCAATGACCATTGTTTTACCGTGGCATCGATGGAAAACTTCGACCCACTCGGTATCCATACCGGTGAGAGTATCGTGGTGGCACCCACATGTTCACTCACCGACGCTCAGGTGAAACTGTTGCAGGATATCTCTATCCGCTGCGTACGTCATCTCAACATCGTGGGCGAGTGTAATATCCAGTTTGCTTTCAATGCCGAAACCAACGACTATCGCATCATCGAGGTCAATGCCAGACTCAGTCGCTCCTCTGCCCTCGCCTCCAAAGCTACAGGTTATCCCCTCGCCTTCGTGGCAGCTAAGATTGCCCTCGGCTACACACTCGATCAGATAGGCGAGATGGGTACACCCAACTCTGCTTATGTAGCGCCATCGCTCGACTATATGATTTGTAAAATTCCTCGTTGGGACCTCACAAAGTTTGCTGGCGTTAGCAGGAATATTGGTTCGTCAATGAAGTCGGTGGGCGAAATTATGTCTATTGGTCGCACCTTTGAAGAGATGATACAGAAGGGTCTGCGCATGATAGGTCAGGGTATGCACGGATTTGTAGGCAACGACCACACTCGTTTCGACAACCTCGAAGAGGAACTCACCCACCCCACCGACCTCCGCATCTTTGCCATTGCACAGGCACTCGAGGAGGGCTACAGCGTGGAACGTATTGAACAACTCACCAAGATAGACACATGGTTTATCTCCCGACTGAAGAACATCGTCGATTTGAAGCATCGTCTGCAGAGCTACAACAGTATGGTACAGGTGCCCGACGAACTACTCTTAGAGGTGAAGCAGGCTGGATTCTCCGATTTCCAGATCGCTCGCTTCGTGCTCAAACCCTCATCGGGCAACATGCAGCGTGAGAACATGGAGGTGCGCCGCTACCGCAAGGAGCGTGGTATAGTGCCCTCAGTAAAGCGTATCAACACCGTGGCGAGCGAGCATCCTGAACTCACCAACTACCTCTACTTCACTTATGCCGACAAGAAACACGACATCGATTTCTATAAGAACGACAAGTCGGTCGTTGTTCTCGGTTCAGGTGCTTATCGCATTGGCTCTTCAGTGGAGTTCGACTGGTGTTCAGTAAATGCCATCAACACGGCAAGGAAACTCGGTTATAAGAGCATCATGATTAACTATAACCCCGAGACTGTCTCCACCGACTATGACGTTTGCGACCGTCTCTATTTCGATGAACTGTCGATGGAGCGTGTCCTCGATGTTGTTGATTTAGAGAGTCCTCGCGGTGTCATCGTCAGCGTAGGTGGTCAGATACCTAACAATCTCGCCATGAGACTTCATCGCCAGGGTATCCCAGTGCTCGGCACTTCGCCAGTAGATATCGACCGTGCAGAAAACCGAGACAAGTTCTCTGCCATGCTCGACAAACTGGGCATCGACCAGCCTGCATGGCGCGCCCTCACCTCCTACGACGATATAAAGGAGTTTGTGGCTAAGGTAGGTTTCCCTGTCCTTGTCCGTCCTTCCTATGTGCTCTCGGGGGCTGCGATGAACGTGTGCTACGACGAGGATGA
>SFMJ01000044.1 GCA_004553095.1 Bacteroidales bacterium | reverse complement strand
CCTCATCTACCGGTGATAGACCTGCATGCCGGAACGTAATTTTATCTCGAAAGGTCTCATCTATTAGGTAGGTCTTGCCAACCCTTCTTCTGCCGTACACTGCTACAAACTCGGCCTTGCCACTATTGTATAATGACATCAACTCGTCAATTTCTCGTTCTCTTCCTATTATATTGGTCATATCAAATATATTGTTAAAAATGGTCTATATTTATCTGCAAATATAATAAAAACATCGTTAGCAGACAAATATAGCCCCAATTTTTGCTTATATTTGTCTGCTAACGATGTTTTTCGTAGGATTTCCGTTGCTTTGACTAACGCGCTCTGAAAATCCTCTTATAGCTTTAGTCGCTTTTCTTCTGATACTGTAAGGTCTATCTCTTGCTTGCTTACCGGGTGGATGAATCGGATCCTGTAGGCTTGTAGTGATATGCCTCCATCTTTGTTGCTGCGGCGTGCCCCATATTTCAAATCCCCTTTGATCGGATGGCCCATCGCTGAGAGCTGTGCCCTGATCTGATGCTTGCGTCCCGTCATCAGATCCACCTCAAGCATCGTGTAGCGTTCCCCGCGCTCTATCGTGCGATATTTTAATCGACACATCTTTGCCTTCGGATCACCTCGGCGTGCCACAAAGGTCTTGTTGATCCTGCCATCTGACACCAGCATATCCTCCAACAGCGCCTCTTCCCGCTCCGGATGTCCCTCCACCAAGGCGCGATAAGTCTTGTGGATCTCTCCATCGCGCAACATACCATTCAGACGCTCCAAGGCCTTCGACGTACGAGCAAAAATCACCAAGCCCGACACCGGTCGGTCGATACGATGCACCACGCCGCAGAACACATTGCCCGGCTTCTGATATTTCTCCTTGATATATGCCTTGACATACTCCGATAGGGGAGTGTCGCCTGTCTTGTCTCCCTGGACTATTTCGCCGACCTCCTTATACACCACGATGATGTGATTATCCTCATATACTACGTCCATACCACCTCGTTTGATTGATTCTTACCATGATTCCTCTCTAGAGCGCTCTATCATTCTCAGATAGCACTAACATGATGAAATGATAATAAAAAAAACGGCTACAGTCTCTTTACCGTAGCCGATTTTCCTTTGTGGCGGGAGCAGGACTCGAACCTGCGACCTTTGGGTTATGAGCCCAACGAGCTACCACTGCTCCACCCCGCGATGTTTTCGAATGCAAAATTAGAACTTTTTTTTGATATGACCAAATTTTTTGCACTTTTTTCACTACTTTTTTTGCACTTTTCTGCAAAATCCTACAATTAGAGCGCTCTTAACCTCTTTTTTACCCCAAATGTGTCTCAAATTTGCCTCTAATCATAAAGAGAGCCAATCTATCATATTAGATCGGCTCTCTTTTATTTAGATGTTAAGTAGGTTCTTTTTATTCTTCTGAACCCCACTTTTGCGAAGCGAGGCGCTTGTAGTTGCCATAACGCCATTGAGCGTTCTCCTTGCATGCTGCAAAGAGCTCAGCTGCCTGCTCGGGGAAGAGCTTGAAGAGCGATGCAAAACGTACCTCTCCCTTCAAGAAGTCGTCAAACTTATCCCAATCCGGCTCTTTGGAGTCGAGTATGAAGGGATTCTTACCCTCTGCCTCAAGCTCGGGATTGTAGCGCCAGAGATGCCAGTAGCCACTCTCGACTGCAAGCTTCTCTTCCTGCTGGCTGTGTCCCATACCCTTCTTGATACCATGGTTGATACAGGGGGCGTAGGCGATCACCAATGACGGTCCGTCGTATGCCTCTGCCTCGCGGATGGCTTTCAGTGTCTGTGCATTGTCAGCACCCATCGCTACCTGTGCCACATATACATAGCCGTAGGTAGTCGCGATCATACCAAGATCTTTCTTGCGTACGCGCTTGCCGGCGGCGGCAAACTTCGCAATCGCTCCGATAGGTGTTGCCTTCGATGACTGTCCTCCGGTGTTGGAGTATACCTCGGTGTCAAGAACAAGAATGTTCACATTCTTGCCCGATGCGATCACATGATCCAGACCTCCGAAACCGATGTCGTAGCTTGCGCCGTCGCCACCGATGATCCACTGGCTGCGCTTGGTGAGATATGCCGATAGACTTGCGATAGTAGAGCAGTCGGGACATCCCTTCTTTGCTCCCTCGCTTACGGCTGCCTCCAAAGCCTTGCCTGTGCTGTATGACAACTTCGAATCTTCACGATTGTCAAGCCATGCCTGTGCTGCTACCTTTGCTGACTCCGGTGCATCGGCATTGCCGGCAATGTTCTCTGCCGCTTCGACCACACGGCTGCGGAGCTTCTCGTATGCCAACTGCATACCAAGACCATATTCGCAGAAGTCCTCGAAGAGGGAGTTTGCCCATGCCGGTCCACAGCCATTCTCATTGGTGGTATAGGGGGTCGAGGGCACTGATCCTGAGTAAATTGAACTACATCCTGTGGCATTTGCTACAATCTGACGCGATCCGAAGAGTTGAGAGATCAACTTCAAATAGGGTGTCTCACCGCAACCGGAGCATGCGCCGGAGAACTCGAACAGTGGCTGTGCCAACTGGCTGTTCTTGACATTGGCGGCTACATCCACCAAGTCTGCCTTGCTCTTGACATTCTTCACAAGCCATTCCCAGTTCTTATCCTGGTCGAGCTGGCTCTCGATGTCTACCATCTTCAGGGCCTTCTCGCCTCTCATGCCGGGACATACATCCACACAGTTGCCGCATCCCAAGCAGTCTAACACATCCACTTGCTCCACAAATTTCATGCCGGCAAATTGCTTGCCGTTGGCAGGCTTGCAGTGCTCATCGCCGAAGGGTGCTGCCGATGCCTCTTCCTCTGTCAAAATGAAGGGCCTGATTGCTGCGTGAGGACATACATACGAACACATGTTACACTGGATACAGTTGTCGACGTTCCATTCAGGCACGAAGTTCGCTACACCTCGCTTCTCGTAGGCTGCTGTGCCGGGTGCCCATGTGCCATCTGCGTTATCCTTGAAGGTGCTCACCGGAAGCAAGTCGCCATCTTGGGCATTGATCGGTCGGCATACAGTCTGTACGAATTCAGGTGCATCGTCAACCGATACTGCTTCGTCGGCAAGATTTGCCCACTCTGCCTTGACCTCAAGCTTGTGATATTCGCCTCCGCGATCCACTGCCTGATTGTTCATATTCACGATGTTCTCTCCCTTCTTGCCATATGACTTCACGATGAATTTCTTCATCTGCTCGATAGCCAAGTCTACGGGGATAACCTCTGTGATGCGGAAGAAGGCACTCTGAAGAATAGTGTTGGTGCGGTTGCCAAGTCCGATCTCCTGTGCGATCTTCGTTGCGTTGATATAATATACGGTGATATTGTTCTTTGCAAAATATCTCTTCACCTTGTTGGGAAGATTGCGCTCCAATTCTTCGCCATCCCAGATGGTGTTCAAGAGGAAGGTGCCGTTGGGCTGCAAGCCGCGGGTCACATCATACATGTGGAGGTATGCCTGAACGTGACATGCCACGAAGTTAGGTGTGTTCACCAAGTAGGTCGAACGGATCGGTTCGTCTCCGAATCTGAGGTGTGAACATGTGAAACCACCCGACTTCTTGGAGTCGTAGGAGAAGTATGCCTGGCAATATTTGTCGGTGTTGTCACCGATGATCTTCACCGAGTTCTTGTTCGCGCCGACTGTACCATCTGCACCGAGACCATAGAACTTGGCTTGGAACATACCCTCGCCACCGACATTGATCTCTTCCCCTACAGGGAGTGAGAGGTGAGTAAGATCATCCTCGATGCCGACTGTGAACTGATTGGCGGGAGTCTCTGCCTTAAGATTCTCATATACGGCTACGATCTGTGCCGGAGTAGTATCTTTCGAGCTCAAACCATAGCGACCACCTACGATCACCGGAGCATTCTCCTTGCCATAGAAGCACTCTTTGACATCCAAGTAGAGGGGCTCGCCATTGGCGCCCGGCTCTTTGGTGCGGTCGAGAACTGCGATGCGCTTTGCTGTCTTGGGAACGGCTGCCAAAAAGTGACGTGCCGAGAAGGGTCGATACAAGTGTACGCTTACCAAACCGACTTTCTCTCCCTTCTTGCGAAGGTCGTCGATTACTTCCTTGATACATTGTGTCACTGATCCCATCGCGATGATTACGCGCTCTGCATCCGGATCGCCATAGTAGTCGAACAGACCATACTGACGACCGGTCAGACGGTTCATCTCGTTGATATATTCCTCTACGATCTCAGGTATGGCTTCATAATATTTGTTGCTTGCCTCGCGATGCTGGAAGAATACGTCGGGATTCTCAGCCATGCCGCGTGACACCGGCTTACCGGGATTCAAAGCGCGTGCTCTGAACTCGGCAAGTGCCTGCTGATCTACCAGTGGCACCAAGTCTTCCTGCTCAAGCATCTCGATCTTCTGAATCTCGTGTGAGGTGCGGAACCCATCGAAGAAGTTTACGAAGGGTACGCGTCCCTTGATGGCTGAAAGATGGGCTACTGCCGAAAGGTCCATTACCTCCTGAACTGAGCCCTCGCAAAACATTGCAAATCCTGTCTGACGACATGCCATCACATCCTGATGATCGCCGAAGATGCTCAAGGCATGTGATGCCAAGGTTCTCGCTGTTACGTGGAAGACACAGGGCAACAACTCGCCTGCTATCTTATACATATTGGGGATCATCAACAGCAATCCTTGGGATGCAGTATACGTGGTGGTCAATGCTCCGGCTTGCAACGAACCATGCAATGCGCCTGCTGCGCCTCCTTCACTCTGCATCTCTTGCACATGGACTGTCTCGCCAAACATGTTCTTGCGGCCTGCTGCAGCCCAATCATCTACATACTCTGCCATCGGTGACGATGGAGTGATCGGGTAGATCGCAGCTACCTCACTAAACATATAACTGATATGCGCTGCGGCTTGGTTGCCATCGCATGTCAGAAATTTCTTTGTTTTGCTCATAGTTGATTTATTTTATTTCTTCTTTAAGTCTATTATCAATCTTATTTCTTTTTTTACCTTTTTAGAGTCTTTTGCTCTTCTCAGGGTCTTTAATTCTGCAAAGATAATATTTTTTTATCGTTTTTCAATGCTTTTTGCTCACTTTTGTTTACCCTGTGCATAACTATCCCCCTTATTTCACCCTATCTATCTTCCTTTTCGCTCTTTTATGATTTGATTTGGGTTATCTTGATGCTTTTACCTTTCAGCTTTTTCTTCTTTAGCGATTCTGCCAAGCCGGGAGCCTTATTCGCATCTATTGCCACTATGATGTAGTGGTCGTAGACATTGATCTTGCCGATCTCTGTCGTTGTCAGTCCACCCTCTTTGATCAAGTAGCCCACCACATCCCCCGCCGAGATCTTCTCTCGCTTGCCGGCTGATATGTAGAGCGATTCGTAACGTCTTGGAATTTCGATGGTTACCCCTCGTTCCAAGTGGCGTGTCGCATTGACTTCGATATATTCTTTCTGATCCTCCGCCGGACCGATAATTACATATACATCGCCATCCTCTTCGACTCGCGCCGTGCGTCCGTTGCGGTGGGTATATACTTCAGCACTCAGCGGCTGATGATAGTGGATCACATGCTTCACTCCCTCGATGTCCAATCCGCGTGCCGCCAGGTCGGTGGCTACCATCACAGGCCCCGTGCCATTGTTGAATAGTGCGATTGCACTCTCCCGGTCACGCTGCTCCAACGCCCCGTGATAGAGCGTCGTCGGGATCCCCGATTTTTTTAAGTATTGTGCCGTGCGTTCAGCACTCTCCCTGTGATTTACAAAGATGATGCTCCGCTCATATTCACCTCGCTCTGCCGCTATGTTCTGCAAGAGTGTCTTCAAGGTCTCCAGTTTGTCGTTGACATCCGAGTCTACTCGCCACACTCGTGTGCGCTCTCTCACCTTCCGACTCCCCTCCAAGTAGTCGAGTGTCTTCAGTTCGCGTAAGGTCAGAAAATCAGGTAGTTCCGCAGCCCGTGTGGCTGATGTCAAGATGGTGCGACTCACATTCTTGAGATGCGATGAGATCTTCTTCATCTCTTTCTCAAATCCCAATTCCAGTGATTTGTCAAACTCGTCGAGCACCAACACTCGTGTCGGCATCACATCGATGTTGCGCCTGTTGATATGATCTAACAGGCGTCCCGGTGTCGCCACGATGATATCGGTGCCGGCATGCAAGGAGTTGACCTCATCTTCCACCTTGTGCCCACCATAGAGCGATGTCGTCTTCAGTCCCGCAGCTATCGCCCGGATTACTCCCGAAATCTGGATCACCAACTCTCGAGAGGGCACTATGATGACTCCTTGAACTCTCCCGCTACTCGGCTTCATTATCTTCAACATCGACATCACAAATGCCAATGTCTTGCCCGAGCCTGTTGCCGATAACAACATTATATCGCCACCCTCACTCGTGGCCTGTAACATCTTCTCTTGCATGGCATTAAGCCGCTCGATGCCAAGCCGTTCTCTGACCAAGGGCAAAAATTCTTTCTCTCTCATCTCTCTTTGTATATTACTTCTCCGATGATTTGTTCTATCTCTTCTCCGGTGTTTTGTTCTATATCAATTTCTTTATGGAGCACGCTTATGAACAAGTTCATTACAACCCTCTCTTAGGATATCTGCGACCAGTCTACACTCTTCTGAAACCGATATCCAAGTTCATAGCGTATCTTCGAGCAACTCCTATCCGATATCTCGATCTTACCCTCTCCCATGTCGGGGTCTTTCCCCTCGACATCGATCAGCTCCGGTCGGCCGTTAAGCACCCGGTTGGCAGCTTGTCGAGCATAGTTCAGAATCTGACCGTCGGTCGCCAAGTTGGCGATATGAAGCGAAAATGCCAAGCCGCTCTGCTGTGTCCCCTCCATATCTCCGGGCCCTCGCAATTTCAAGTCGGCCTCGGAGATGAGGAATCCATCTGTGGTCTGTGTCATTATGTTGAGTCGCTTGCGTGTGTCGCCTCCCACACCGGCGTGTGTCACCAAGATGCAGTAACTCTTGTCTGCTCCGCGTCCCACTCTCCCTCGCAATTGATGCAACTGCGATAGCCCGAAACGCTCGGCATTCTCTATCAGCATCACCGTGGCGTTGGGAACATTGACCCCTACCTCTATCACGGTAGTAGCCACCAAGATTCGAGCCTCGCCACTCACGAATCGCTGCATCTGAGCATCCTTGACATCTGCTTTCATTCGCCCATGCACACAACACACCTTATAGTCGGGGAAGAGGCCGCATATCCGCTCATAACCGGTCTCGACACTCTTTAGCTCTAATTTCGGATTCTCCGTAATCAGCGGATAGACCACATACACCTGTCTCCCTGCCGCCAATTCTCGACCTATCAGCCGATTCACATCCATGCGGTTTTCGTCATAGCGTAGCAGGGTCTCCACAGGCTTGCGTCCCGGCGGCAATTCGTCGATCACCGACACATCCAAGTCGCCATAGACGGTCATCGCAAGCGTTCGCGGTATCGGTGTGGCGGTCATCACCAATACATGGGGTGGGGTAGTGCTCTTCCCCCACATCTTGGCGCGTTGTGCCACTCCAAACCGATGCTGCTCATCGATCACCACAACACCCAGTTGCTTGAACTGAACATTGTCTTCGATCAGTGCATGCGTCCCGATGATGATGTCGATGCTCCCATCCATCAGCCCGGCATGAATCTCCCGTCGCTCTTTGACACGTGTACTTCCGGTCAATAGACGCACGCCGATGCCTATCTCTTCTCCCCAGGCTCGCAATGTCTCGTAATGTTGAGCCGCCAGGATCTCCGTCGGTGCCATCAATGCCGCCTGATAGCCATTGTCGATACCCATAAGCATCGTCATAAATGCTACCATCGTCTTCCCCGATCCGACATCTCCTTGCAATAAGCGGTTCATCTGTCGACCTGTACGCATATCGTTGCGAATTTCTCGCAATACTCGCTTCTGTGCCCCGGTCAACTCGAAGGGTAGACAGTCATGGTAGAAGCCATTGAATTTGTCGGATATCTTCTCGAAGATATACCCCCGTATTTTCCTGCCGCGAGTGCGCGAATAGCGTAGAATATGAAGCTGCAAATAGAAGAGCTCTTCAAATTTTAGTCGCTCTTTGGCTTTCTGCAATTCGCTGACATCCTGTGGTATGTGCATGGCGCGCAACGCATCTTTCAGCGTCATCAGATGATATCCCTGCACTATCTCTTCCGGCAGTGTGTCTTCGATCGTCTCGAATCCCGGCATGTTCACCAGTCGCTCTGCCAGGGTGGCTATTGTCTTGGGGGTATATCCTTCGCGTCGCATCTTGTCGGTCAGCGTGTATACTCCCTGAAATCCCCGCACTTGATGCTCCGGATCATATTTGCTTACCTCCGGATGAACTATGTTGATACTGCCATGATAACTACTCGGTTTGCCGAAGATCACATAGTCCACACCCTCTTTGTAGGCATCTTTCAGCGCATTGATACGCGAGAACCATACCGTCTGGAGCAACCGGTCGCCATCGCTGAAGAGCCCCAACAGACGCTTGCGCGCACCCTCCCCCTCAATCGAAAAACTAATGAAACGCCCTCTGATCTGAACGTAGGGCATATCTTCCGTTATCTCGCTGATAGCATAGTATTTACTCCTGTCGATGTGTCGGAACGGAAAGTTGTAGAGGAGGTCGCGAAAGGTGTGTATGTCGAGTTCGTCGCCAAGAATTTTCGCTCGTTTCTCGCCGACTCCCTTCAGATATTTTATGTCACTGCCAAAAAAATCAGACATCCCGAATCTTAATTGTTAATTCCTATCTCCTAATTCCTATCTCCTAATTCCTATCTCCTATCTCTCAGAAGTGCTTCGGCGCGTGCGAAGTCTTCAGGATTGGTCACCTTGATATTAGTGGTCTCTCCGTCGAATATCTTAACATCGACTCCCAATGCATCTATGCGTGAGGCTTCGTCGGTAAATTCAGGTCGTTCTTCAAGTCGATATGCGGCATGGAGGATATCGCCTCGCGCCACTTGCGGCGTCTGCACCGCCACATATTCGCTGCGATTCACGCTCTTTGAGCCTGATCCTTCGAGATGGCGCAATGTGTCGGTGACCGGACATCCCGGCACTGCCACACCATCGTGCGCTGCCAGCTCCCATCCCTTGCGGATCATATCGATACTCACCACAGGGCGCGCCGCATCATGCACGGCTATCAGAACATCGGCGCTGTCCGGTGTCGTGGCTATGCCATTCTTCACAGACTCACCGCGCGTCGATCCTCCCTCCACGATCCGTAAAGGAATGTCTGACAATTCCCGGGCAAGCATCTCTCGCCGGCGATTGAATTGCTCTACATAGTCGGGGTGGACCACTACCACAATCTCCGTCTCCGCATCTTCTTGATGGAACGCCAATATGCTATGCCAAATGATAGGAATGCCCAGCAGTTCGATATACTGCTTGGGCATTTCCGTACCGGCGCGATGGCCCATGCCACCCGCCATGATGAGGGCATATTTCTTCATCCCTAAAGATGATTACATATTCATACCACCATCCACCTGGATCACCTGACCTGTCACATAGCTTGACATGTCTGATGCAAGGAAGGTAGCTACGTTGGCGATATCTGCCACCTGACCGCCACGACGCAAAGGTATCTTCTGGCACCACTCGGCGCGTACCTCGTCGGGAAGGGCTGCTGTCATCGCTGTCTCGATGAAGCCCGGGGCGATGGCGTTGGCACGAATGCCACGTGAACCTACCTCCTGGGCGATGCTCTTTGCCAAGGCGATCAGTCCTGCCTTGGACGCTGCATAGTTCGACTGGCCGGCGTTGCCATGTACTCCTACCACTGAGGCCATGTTGATGATAGATCCCGATTTCTGTCTTACCATGATGGGCAGTATCGCGTGGATATAGTTGAATGCCGACTTCAAGTTTACTGCTATCACGGCATCCCATTGCTGCTCGGTCATGCGCAGCATCAAGCCATCTTTGGTGATGCCTGCATTGTTTACCAAGATGTCGATGTGGCCGAATTCCTCTTTGATTGCCTTTACCACCTCTTCTGTGGCGGCAAAGTCTGCTGCATTCGATGCATATCCTTTGCATTTTACACCGCAGGCTGCTATCTCTTCTTCGGTCTTCTTGCCATTCTCATCTATCACAAGGTCGGTGAATGCGATGTCACATCCCTCGGATGCAAATTTCAACGCAATCTCTTTCCCGATTCCTCTGGCTGCTCCTGTTACCACAGCCACTTTTCCTTCAAGCATTTTCATATTGTTGAGCTTTTTTTGTTTTGTTGTTCGTATGTTAGTTTCTCTTTTTTTTCTATATCTCATTGTCGCGAACTCGTATGCCATTGAGCACCAAGTCGGCTATCATGCGTGCCATATCCTGCTTGTCGATGCCATATTCGGTGAGACTATTCCGGATATAGGGCACATCGAAGCCATTGATTGAGTTGGTGATGATGATTGCCCATTCCTTGATGTTTGGTATGTCGAAGACTCCCAACACCACTCCCTCGTGCAGTATATGCATCAGCATCTTAATCTCTTTCTTCGAGATCACCGACCGGGCGCGATCCACTTTGCGCACATCGCGGAAAAAGCCCGCCCTCAGCGATCCATTGCGCGACACAATCTGACGCATCGTCTCCATGCGTGTCGCCACATATTCCCGAAGCTTCTGCTCCGGAGATGCCAACTTCGTTACGATCGAGTTGAGATTCTGAAGCAGATCGTCGCTCTCGCTCTCGATCACGGCGTTGAAGATCTCGCGCTTGCTCTTGAAATAGGTATAGATGGTGCGTCGTCCCTTGTCCGATGCTGTCGCTATATCATTCATAGTTGTGTTCTCAACCCCCTTCCTTGCGAAAAGCGATCGAGCCACTTCTATAAATCTATCTCTTGTCTTTTTTACCATCTATTTTTTCTTTTTTATTTCGAGCATGCACATAGAACGCTACAAAGTTAGCAATTTTTTTGCACTTTCGGAAATTTTTATCTAACTTTGCACCAGTTATGCGCACGTGGCGTAATTGGTAGCCGCGCTAGACTTAGGATCTAGTGTCTTCCGACGTGAAGGTTCGAGTCCTTTCGTGCGCACACCTGTGACAAAGAGGAAATTTCTACGGATTTTTCCTCTTTTTCGTTTTTGCAAATACTTGTAAT
>SFMJ01000198.1 GCA_004553095.1 Bacteroidales bacterium | reverse complement strand
TATAGATTCAAAACATCAGAAACACCCCATGTTGCTACACATCCATTAGAAAATAAAGAGAAGTTCGACCGCTATCTTTTCACAGGAGGAACTCTCCATGAAGGTGGATATGATCTATGTCTTGATCATTATAAAGGGGATATGTGGGTATCTTCGGATCCCGGTGATGGAAATTATTATTCGTTGCGAGGATGCGATGTGAAGTTCTCCGCCGGTCGTGATGCTTTGCTGTTCTATGATGCAATGGAGGGTAATCTAATAGAAACTCTCGTTGTTATCGATGGTTCAGATGTCGATAAGGATAATAATAAAAAGTACCTCGAACAGGATCTCGTATGCTACCTTTTGGGTGGAACATACAAAACTCGTGAGGGTAAAACCGTAGAGTTCCTTGCCGATAAGATGAAGACTCATGGCACACTCTTCGGCGAAATCGATATCCGTATCGGTTATTCATACGATATGCCGATGCCGGTATTGATCATCGGTGGCAAGTATTTCTATATCGAGAAGGTGCTGGGTGCTATCAACCTGATTGGTATGGACTTTGAATCTGCTGACGATTGCTGCGGCAATCGCCGCTCAGGCGAGTCTTACGACCTGCTGAGGACAGATGAAGATTTCTGGCCCGACCTCTCCAAGAAGATCCTCACTAAGACAGAATTGCTCTATTATGCCGGCTATTCTCCCGATGGACCATTCAATGATGCGGAGATAGCAGAGCGTATCTCCAAGCGCTCTGATATGTATGATATGATGCTCGAAAGCATCAAGTCCTCAACGACCGAAGTTGCCAAGATCAATCGGCAATCAATTGAAGCACTTAAAAA
Organism: Bacteroidales bacterium; assembly: GCA_004553095.1. GTDB lineage: Bacteria > Bacteroidota > Bacteroidia > Bacteroidales > Muribaculaceae > Lepagella. Next base: position 1,298 of record SFMJ01000198.1, on the reverse strand, counting down.
CAGGTGTGTTAACCAAGAATTTGATTAACAATTAATCGCGTATTCCAACCATGACTTCAGTTAAATCTGCGATCTCTCTTTTGATTATCACTTCGTTTATGATAATATCTTGTAGTAACGCCAAAAGTGCCGGTGTCGCCGATTCCACCGGCATGTCCGATTCTGCCTCTACCGTGGCAACAGCCACCACCCCGGTTCAAGTCTCTTTCCAAATGCTCGAGGGTAGTTGGGAACTTTATAACGCCATCAAGGGGAATGTGTGGGTGCAGTTTACTTTCGATGATAAGGGAAAGATGCATCTCACTCGCTACCGCTATTATCCCTATATACCGGGTGTCGAGGCTCTCGACCAAGTCCCGATGGTGTCGTATGATGGTTCTTACGAGATTCGCTCGGATGGCAAGATAACCTATTCGTTGACCGATTGCGATAAGGATAGCGATGCGGAGGAGGGCTCTATCTCCGTCGGTCGTTCAGGTGATTATTACACCTTTTCGTTCGATCAGGATCTCACCGATGTCGCCCTTGCCGGTGACACTCTCGTGATGTTTAACACCGCCGAAGTTTATTCGGTGAAGTTGGGAGCCAAACCTTCGGTTCGGGATCTTTTCAAGGCCTCTTTGTCTTATCTCTTCAACCCGACTGTCAAGGATGCCGCTTCGTTGATACTTGATGGCAAGCAACCTGATCCGGAGTTTACTGCCACAAAGGTGGTGGATCTCCCCTCCGGCTATCTTTCGTTCCAAAATGGCGGTGCACCCGCCTCAGGGATGGAGGCTTGTATCTGGCGCTGTAACGATGGCAGCACTCTGCTCGCCATCAATGTGCTCGGCGAGTCTCCCGATGTGCAACCCACCACAGCCCTCTATCTCTTCAGGTATTATGCCGATGGCTGGTTGAGGCGTCTCGATGGCGAGAGTGAGAAGATTTTCCATGTTAACTCTCGTATACCGCAAGCTGTATCCTTCCCTCGCAAGGGTAAAGATATCAAGGTTACACAACTCAATGCAGCCTACGAAGCCGATACCACCGAGACCCTCAATTGGACAGGTAACGGTTTTTAACAACCATCTTTATAAATAATTCACAATTCTAATAAATTGCTTGAAAACTATATGCGTAAATCATTTATAATCACTCTTTTGCTCTTAGTTAGCCAAATTATGGCCATCTCTTGTTCGGGTGCCGGTAAGAGCGCGGCTGTCGGCGACTCGTCCGCTGCCGGTGGCTCTGATTCAGTGGCTCGCAATGGCAATATGAAGTTCTATGGCAAGGTCATTGAGGATCTGGCCTCCTTT
>SFMJ01000197.1 GCA_004553095.1 Bacteroidales bacterium | reverse complement strand
CTGCTCCATACGCCGTTTATCTCCTTTAGGGTGATCAGCGACATCCCACTCAAAGATACCAACGCCTCGCAGTATCACGACTTCTGGGCTTCGATAGCCGACCGCTCCTTTACTGCCACACGTCATTTCTTAGAGACTATCAGCTCCCCTACAGAGGAGAAGAAGTGTGAAAAGAGAGTGTTTGAGAAAATACCGAGTTTCACCATCGACCACACTACGCTGATGCCTGGCATCTATGTCTCACGTAAGGACCATGTGGGTGGCGACATCGTGACAACCTTCGACATACGCATGAAGGCTCCTAACCGCGAGCCTGCCCTCCATCCCAGTGCTATTCATACGATAGAGCATCTGGCAGCCACCTACCTACGCAACGACGACGAGTGGAAGGAGCGCATTATCTACTGGGGGCCGATGGGATGCCTCACGGGCAACTACCTCCTGGTGCGTGGCGACTACGAGGCTGATGATGTGCGAGAGCTGATGCGGCGCACCTTCGCCTTCATCGCTTCCTTCGAGGGCGACATCCCTGGCGCCTCGCCCCGCGACTGCGGCAACTATCTGCTCAACGACCTACCGATGGCCCGATGGGAGGCGGAGCGGTTCCTCAAGGTATTATAATAGACAACGTGAGTTCGACGAATAGGTTTTGGTATTCATCGAACTCACGCTGTTTTTGGGATATAGGGTAAGAAGGATTATTCTTTTCCTGCCTTCTTACGCTCGTTGTGGTCGAGGATAATCTTGCGCATACGCATGCTCTTGGGTGTCACCTCGACCAACTCATCGGCCTTGATATATTCCAAAGCCTCCTCCAAGGAGAGGACCGTGCGGGGCACGATGCGCGCCTTGTCATCGGAACCGCTAGCACGGGTGTTGGTGAGCTGCTTGGCCTTGGTCACGTTGATAACAAGGTCGTTGTCGTGGACATGCTCTCCCACAACCTCACCGATATACACATCATCGCCTGGATCGATGAAGAACTTCCCTCTGTCCTGGAGCTTGTCGATGGAGTAGGCATAGGCGGTGCCTGTCTCCATGGCTATCATCGAACCGTTGAGACGGCGTGTAATCTCACCTTTATAGGGCTGATATTCCTTAAAACGATGGGCCATGATGGCCTCACCCTGACTGGCAGTGAGCACGTTGGTACGCAGACCAATGATACCGCGTGAGGGCACATCAAACTCGATATTCACGCGATCGGCCTGACTCTCCATAGAGGTCATCTCACCCTTGCGGCGTGTCACCATATCAATCATCTTTGAGGCAAACTCCTCGGGCACGTTGATGGTGAGTTCTTCTATTGGCTCACATTTCACGCCGTTGATCTCCTTAAAAATCACCTGAGGCTGTCCCACCTGAAGTTCATAACCCTCGCGACGCATGGTCTCTATAAGCACGGAGAGGTGGAGCACACCGCGACCGCTCACCACCCATTTGTCGGTGGAGTCCTCAAACTGATTGACACGCAGGGCGAGGTTCTTCTCCAACTCTTTCTGCAGACGGTCGTTGATATGACGGCTGGTGACAAACTTTCCTTCCTTGCCGAAGAAGGGAGAGTCGTTGATGGTGAAGAGCATCGACATCGTAGGTTCGTCGATAGCGATAGGAGGCAGTGGGTCGGGCTGCTCGAAGTCGCAGATGGTATCACCGATCTCAAACTTCTCCAGTCCTATGATGGCACAGATATCACCACTCCCCACTTCAGGGGTCTTGATATGTCCCATACCTTCGAAGGTGTGCAACTCCTTGATACGGGTCTTCTCCATCGTTCCGTCACGATGAGAGATGGTCACGTTCATTCCCTCCTTGAGCATGCCACGGTGCACACGGCCCACGGCGATGCGTCCCGTATAGCTGGAATAGTCTAAGGAGGTGATAAGCATCTGAGGCGTACCTTCGATCACCTTGGGGGCAGGTATCACCTCTACAATCTTATCGAGGAGATAGGTGATGTCAGTGGTGGGATGGTTATAGTCGGCACCCATCCATCCGTTCTTTGCCGAGCCATAGACCACGGGAAAGTCGAGCTGGTCTTCGGTGGCATTAAGGGAGAACATCAGGTCGAACACCATCTCATACACCTCTTCAGGACGGCAGTTGGGTTTATCCACCTTATTCACCACAACG
>SFMJ01000043.1 GCA_004553095.1 Bacteroidales bacterium | reverse complement strand
GCGGCAAGATTGTAGATAGTATCGACATGATACTTATCAACAGCTCCGGCGATTTGATCAGCGTTAGTGATATCAACCACTTCAGCCGGACCACTTTCGAGGAGTATACCCTTAGGCTCGGCGCCATTGATATAGCCACACACTACATGATCGTTGCCATAAATGCCACGAAGCTTCATGATTAACTCTGAACCGATCTGACCGGTGCCTCCGATTACAAGTATATTCTTCATTATCAGGTATAAATTTAAGGAAATTTACGAATAATCGCCTCTCCGGAGAGGAGAAGGGGATAGTTGTTAAAAAAATCCGTCACAAAAATAAAAAAAAATACTGAGAAATATATAAAACTCAACCAACTTTTATTAATTTTGTGAAAAAATAAAGGATAGTTGTATGTCAAGACAAATAACTATCCGCAAAAGACTAATATCATGTATAAGAATTTTAAGACACATCTTGAGAAAGAACTGCAAGACATCAAGGATGCAGGGCTCTACAAAAACGAGCGAATCATCGTAACCCCGCAGAGCAGCGACATCGAAGTCGAGGCTAACGGCAAGCGAGGCGAAGTGTTGAACTTCTGTGCCAACAACTATCTTGGATTGGCAGACAACAGTCGACTTATCGAGGCGGCGAAGCGAGCAATGGATGCTCGTGGCTATGGTATGTCGTCGGTAAGATTTATCTGTGGCACACAGGATATGCACAAAGAATTGGAGCGAGCCATCAGCGACTACTTCAAGACCGAAGACACAATCCTCTATGCAGCCTGCTTTGATGCCAACGGCGGACTCTTCGAGCCCCTTTTCACCGAAGAGGATGCCATCATCAGCGATGCCTTGAACCATGCATCGATCATCGACGGCGTGAGACTCTGCAAGGCAAAGAGATTCCGTTATAAGAATGCCGACATGGCAGACTTGGAGCGTTGTCTTCAGGAGGCACAAACCTGCCGCTATCGCATCATCGCCACCGATGGAGTCTTCTCGATGGATGGCAATGTAGCACCGATGGACAAGATCTGCGACTTGGCAGAGAAATATGACGCCTTGGTGATGGTGGACGAGAGCCACTCCGCCGGCGTAGTGGGTAAGACGGGACATGGCGTGGCAGAGCAATATGACTGCTATGGCCGTATCGACATCTTCACCGGCACCTTGGGCAAATCATTTGGCGGTGCGATGGGTGGTTTCACCACCGGTCCGAAGGAGATCATCGACATGCTGAGACAGCGTTCACGCCCCTATCTCTTCTCCAACTCGGTAGCCCCCTCGATCGTGGGAGCGAGCATCGAGATGTTCAAGATGCTGGGCGAGAGCGATGACATCCACACCCGCTTGATGGAGAATGTGGAATACTTCCGCACTCGTATGCTCGAAGCCGGATTCGACATCAAGCCTACACAGTCGGCAATTTGCGCTGTGATGCTCTACGATGCGAAGCTCTCGCAAGACTTTGCCGCCGAGATGCAGAAAGAGGGTATCTATGTGACCGGCTTCTACTATCCGGTAGTGCCTAAAGATCAGGCTCGCATCCGCGTACAATTGTCAGCAGCCCACACACGCGAGCAACTCGACAAGGCAATCGCCGCCTTCATCGCAGTAGGCAAGCGTCTGAATGTAATCAAATAAGATCAGCACTATCTATATAATAAAAAAGAGGATATATCGGCAACCCGATATATCCTCTTTTTTAATGTAGGAGATTTGAATTATTTTGATTGGATTGAATCGGAGGGGGCTAAATCTTTATTGTCGAGGTGTACACGGATCAGGTTGATCTTCTGATGCAGGAGGGGAATCTTGTGTTCCAAGAGGGAGAGTTGACATCTCTGCTTATATAGCATAAAAGTGCGAGAGATCAACTCCTTATCATTGGGGGAAAGTTTTATACTCTTCACCTCGCGAGATTGGCGATAAGAGAGAGTAATCTGATCGGGAGTGGATGCTATAAAAGCGGCGATTGAATCGGTGACACGCCCGGAGAACATCACAGTGGTGAGTTGATCGGTTTGGTAATTCAGTCCCTGATCGCGCGGCACTACGTCAGACTCGATGCTTTGACCGGCGGCAGAGACGGCGATATGATTGAACGGCTTGCCGGAGAGAGCAGCGATGAGTTGGAATACACCGGACTCATCGAGACGAGCGGCAATGCCTGTGGCAGAAAGGGGGTAATTCTTTTTCGCGGAAGTAAGGATGATATAGCTGCCGACTTCACGCGGATTGGCTACGGTGGTGAAATTTAGGAGCGACTGATCGATGGAATCGCGGAGCGACTCGAGACGCTGATTGGCAGACTCGATCTCAGCCTGAATAGCCTTGATTGAATCTTGGAGCGACTGCTGATAATCAGCCTTTGCCTTCTCGCCATCCTTATTGCCCGAAGCACACGAAGCGAAGGAGAGAGAGAGGAGAGAGAGGAGAGAGAGGAGAGAAATGGAGAGAGAGAAGAGGAGAATTGATTTTGTTTTCATTGGTCAGGGGTTAAAGGTTACGGGATAGAGATTATAGACGCGTTACATCTTTGACACCCTTGACGGTTTTGATTTTCTTCATCAGGGTGGTGAGTTGACGATTGTCGGATACGCCAATCACGAGGAAGCCCTGGAAGATACCGTCGTGGGAATCTATCGAGATGCTACGGAGAGCGGCACCCGCCTCATGAGAGATGATCGAAGTGATGTTTGAGACGATGCCGATATCGTCATTGCCGACAACACGGAGAGTGGCGGGGAGTACTGTTCCGGTCTTGCCGCTCCAGTCGGCGCGGATCACGCGGTAGGGGTAGCGCTGCTTGATATGTTCGGCATTGGGGCAGTTATTCTTATGGATCTTCACGACGCCATCGCTGGAGATAAAGCCGAATACATCATCGCCATAGATAGGATTGCAACACTTGGCGAACTTATAACTAAGACCATTGAGCGACTTCTCCCCAATCACGAGTACATCGTCATGCTTGGCGTGGTCGGCGTCGTCACTACGCATCTCGAACTCCTCAGCCGAGATATGTTCCGCTTCGCCGGGCATCACGGTAGACTCGACGTAAGAATTGAGGATCTTGCCGACATCGAGTTTTTCGTTGCCAAGGTCGGCGTAGAAATCGAGGGCAAACTTATAACCTAACTTCTTGATAAGTTTCATCAAGAGGGCCTCATCGATATCGATCTTTCGATTCTTGGCGCGACGGAGCAGAGCCTCCTTTCCGAGGTCGGCAGTATGTTGCTTCTCCTCATTAAGTTTCTGTTTGATCTTATTGCGGGCACGAGGAGAAGTGACTATATTGAGCCACTCCTGTCGAGGAGTCTGATTGGCAGAGGTGAGGATCTCGATGGTATCGCCATTCTGAATCTTATAATTTAGTTTACGGTTTTGGCCATTGACGATAGCGCCGATGCAACGAGCACCGACATTGGAATGTATATGGAAAGCGAAGTCGAGCACGGTAGCGCCGCCGGAGAGGCGGAAGAGATCACCCTTGGGAGTGAATGCGAATACCTCCTTGCCGAATGGGTCCATCTGAATATTCTTCATCAGTTGCATGGGTCCGGCGTCGGCACTTTCGAGGATATCTCGTATATTGTTCATCCAGAGGTCGGTACCATCCGACTTTCCCCCCTTATATCTCCAGTGGGCAGCGAGGCCCTTCTCGGCGACGAGGTCCATGCGGCGAGTGCGGAACTGCACCTCGACCCACTTATTTTCGGGGCCCATTACGGTGGCATGGAGCGACTCATAGCCATTACTCTTGGGGATAGAGATCCAGTCCCGCATACGAGCGGGGTTGGCAGTATACATATCCGCCAGGATGGAATAAGCGAGCCAGCAATCGCTCTTCTCCTTCTCCGGGGCGGAATCGAGGATGACACGGATGGCAAATAGGTCGTAGATGCCGGGGAGGTCGACTTTCTGCTTACGCATCTTGTTCCAGATAGAAGAGATAGACTTTGTTCGGCCCTTTATGTCGAACTTGAGTCCCGCCTTCTCGAGGGCAGTCTTCACCGGGTCGATGAATGACTTGATATATGCCTCACGCGAACGTTTGGTGGCGTTCAACTTATGGGCGATTTGGGTATAAATCTCGCGATTGGTATACTTAAGCGAGAGGTCTTCCAGCTCCCCCTTGATCTTATAGAGACCGAGTCGGTGGGCGAGCTGCGCATAGAGGCAATTAGCCTCGAAGGCGACATTGCGCACCCAGTCATCATCGGGGTGGAGATTGATAGATCGCATAAGCACGAGCGAGCGGACTATCATAATGATGATGACTCGGATATCATGAGCGAGCGAGATAACGAGCCCGCGGAAATTTTCCTGGTTGGTTGCACTATTACGAGCGCTGAAGCGCGACACGTTCTCAATGCCGAGATAGAGGTCTGCGATATCATCGCCCCAGTCTCGACGCACCATCTCCACCGGCAGAATATCGAGAGAGATAAGAGGACTCAGCAAAATCGACAAGAGGATATTGCGGTCGGGGTCAACCATCTCGGCAAAGGTAGAGGCAGTACGGAGTGTCATCAGAGCGTAAGGGAGCCCCTTGCCGTCGTGAGCCGGACTATCGGAGTGGAGAGCATCGGTCAACTGCTTTGAGAGGCTATCGAACTCCTCGGCTGAGAGCAAGGTGGAGAGTATGGTGCGAACCGACCCGGCCAGAGAGATCAGTTCACGGCACTCGGAGAGAGACAAAACATCTGCTTTACTGTCCATAGATAGAAATTAAAAATAGGTGCAAAATAATGATACAAAAACAGGGTAAAAAATCTCAGAAAACCGAACATTCCCCTTAAAGAGGGAAAAACAGTCTCAAAGATTAATGCAAATTTACGAAAAAAAAGGAAACTATTGCAGATTTGAGTAAAAAGATATAACTGTGCCGTTGAAAATCGGGCGGGAAATGTTCGTAAGGCTCCGTAACCCACATGGTCGAACAACTTGCCAAAAACGCGAAAACAGGAAAATCCTCAATTTATGCCGATATTCCCATAGAAACACAATGTTTTTTGAAAAATGTGATAATTCGTTGATAATATTAGGTAAATTTGTGTAAATTTGTAGCGATAATTGCCAAATTAATAGTGATTCGTCGCTATGAAATGTGACAAGATTTACTAATTTTCAATAAACATTACAAATCGTATGAAAAAGTTTTACGTAGTTTTATTTATGGCAATGGCTGTGGCTTTTGGAGCTTCGGCAGGTGTAGATGCTTTTAAGAGTGTCAATAGAGTGAGGTTTGCCAAGTCGGCGACAGAGATCAAGCGTGCCAAGATTAAAGCCGAGCCTGCTGCCGATGGCCTGCTCTACGACAAGCCAGTGGGAGAATACAGTGTGTATAAGCGTGCAGGACAGTCGCTGATGTGGGACTGGGGCGAACTCTATACCATGGAACAGGATGGGTTCTATGCCGAGGTGGTGAAAGCAGCCGACGGTGTGGTGTGGCTGCGCAATGTGCTCACATGGGTGAACAACGATGCCTGGATTCAGGGCACACTGAGCTCCGACGGCACAAAGATAACCGTGGAGCCGGGCACCCCAATAGCCCACGATTCGTGGAATAACGCCTATCTTCATCTATATCCTGCAAAAATCGACCGTGAGGGAGCCGGCGACAATGCCCTTGCTGCGGTAGTGATTGATACAGAGGTTCAGGCTATTACCTTCACAATCGATGGCGACAAAATATCGCTCGACGGAAGCGTGGCCGAGCAGAGTGGCATCGCAGCTTTCTATAGCGAGGAATATGCCAATGAGTGGGCCGGCTACATGGATATGGTCACCGAATACACAAAGTTCGATGTGGCTATCGCCCAGCCAACTGAATCGGCTGAGAAGATTAAGGCTGAGATTGTATATACCAATCCCGACGTGAGCGAGCTCGACCTTACCGACAAGCTCGGTATGCTTGGCGAGATTGCCATTGATGGCAATGATGTGCTGGTGAAAGGACTCGTTGATGATTACGACATGTGGGTGAAAGGCTCAATCGATGGCAATAAGGTGACTTTTACCAATGCACAGCTCGTGGGCGTGAAGAACGGATACCTCATTTATCTCACCCCTGCAACTCACGAAACCCAAATCAACGAATGGGGCATCGCATCGACCACATTCACTCCCACAAAGGATAATATCACTTTCGACTACGATGCCGCGAACGGCTGCCTCACCAATCCTTCGGCCGACATACTGTTGTCGGTGGAGCCCAACTCTGACAATTGCCTCTACCGTTATATCGCGCCCACTATTAAGAAATTCCACGACGTGGCCCGCACTCCCATGAAGCCCGTGTTCACCGACGTGAGCTTCAACGACTGGAGCGATCCCGCCTACTATGGTATCGCGTTGCGCACTGCCACATTCGATGCCGAGGACAATTTTCTCGATCCTGCTAAGATGGCTCTGCGCTTCACAGTGAATGGCGTGCCTTACACATTTACCACTGCCGCATATCCCTGCCTGAGCGAGGATCTCACCGAGCTGCCACTCACACTCACCACACCCGATTATACCTTCTACTGGAGCAACAGCTACAACTCCGTCATTATCAACGATGAGGAAGATGGCATTGAAGCTATCACCGTGCAGCTTGTGTATTATGGTGGTGGCACCGAGTCGGTGTCCGACGTAGAAACATGGCACAACGAGTCGGGAGTTGAGAGCATTGTGACCGGCAGGAGTATCGATGCCCCGGTTTATAATCTGCAAGGCGTGAGAGTGAACCGCGACAACCTCACCCCCGGTTTCTACATCTCGGGTGGCAAGAAATTTGCAGTGACCAAGTGACGGCACGTCACAAGGCATCCACAAAAAAATAATAGCCCGGCACAGAATGGGAAAGCTGTGCCGGGCTATGTTTTGTTGGTTAGAATGACAACGTCGTCATGGCAATCCCATTTAAATTTACGAAAAAAAAGGAAACTATTGCAGATTTGAGAAAAAAGATATAACTTTGCCGATGAAAATCGGGCGGGAAATGTTCGTAAGGCCAATCGAACATCCGATTTTTACAGAACGAAAAACTTGATGGCAAGTCTGCGACACGCCTCGGTGTCGCCAACAGGACAAGGCGTAAGACGCCTGATTCACTAAGCCAAGACCATTCCCGACATCACAAATCATAAAAAACAAAAAGGCGGCAACTCGGATATTTTTTTGACAAAGAAAAAATATCGGAATCGTTGGATAATTATAACCGATCAGACCAGCACCGGGAATGTCGCACTAACTATCACATATAATATATGCAAAATTTTGAAGAACTAATGTCGATGGACGACGCATCACTGCGTAGTCTGGCTGAATCTATGGGTATGAAGAAGGGAGCCAAGAGCGATAAAGAAGAGCTTGCCTACTACATCATAGACAACGCCTCGGAGCAGATGGCGCGCGAACAGGCAGCCAAGATGAAGCCCCGCGCCACCCGCGAGCGCAAGAGCAGGACAAAGAAAACATCGACCGAAGCCACCACCTCCACAGAGAAACAGGAAGAGATCAAGCCGGAGCCGAAGAAACGAGGGCGCAAGCCGAAAGCCGTAAAAGAGGCCGAAGAGGCAGCGAAGCGTCTCGCCGAGCAGCAGGAAGATATTGAACCATTATCAGTGATGACACAGGACTCGATAGCAGCTCCGACAGCGATAGTAGCGCCTGAAGCGACGGCACCTAAGAAACGTGGCAGAAAGCCGAAAGCCGAGAAACTTGCGGCACAAGCCGCCGAAGAGCCGAAAAAGCCGCAAGTGGCTATCAACATCGACGACCTCGATGGTGGCACACTTCCCCTGATCATCGAAGGTGTCACACCCGAAGCGCCAAAGATAGAGAAGACAGATGCGGCAGCAGCGCCGATGACCATCACCGACCTTCAGCCCAAGCGAGAAGTAAAGATCGTTAAAGATCAGCCGGGACTTGGCTCCTTCTTCTCCTCCTCCAAAGGGAAGACCTTCACCCCACGTTCGCATCAGCAGATCATAGAGGCAGAGAAAGCGGCAGCCACCGCCCCGATCATCATCAGCGAACCGGGCATGCAGCCACTGATGAACCCCAAGCAGAAACAGCGTCTCACCAAGAAGCAGCGCCAGCAACAGCGCCAGATGATGCAACAGCAGGCAGCCATGCAGCAACATCACCAAGAGACAAGTTACGACCTGAATGGCATCTTGACCACCTTCGGCGTGTTGGAGATAATGCCTGAAGGATTCGGTTACCTTCGTTCGAGCGACTACAACTATCTAAGCAGTCCTGACGATGTATATGTAACTCAACAGCAAATCAAAGAATATGGACTGAAGACCGGTGACATGGTGGAGGGAGGCATCCGTCCGCCGCGTCCGGGAGAGAAATACTTCCCCCTCTGCCAGATCGACAGCATCAATGGATTGAAGCCTGAAGTGATCAAAGACCGGGTACCCTTCGAGCACTTGGTGCCCCTCTTTCCGGATGAGAAATTTGACTTGACCCATGGGGCAAAGAGCAGCAATATCTCGACGCGCGTAGTCGACATGTTTGCCCCGATCGGCAAGGGACAGCGTGCGCTGATCGTAGCGCCACCGAAGACCGGTAAGACCATCCTATTGAAAGATATCGCCAACGCCATCGCAGAGAATCACCCCGAGACATATATTATCATGCTTCTGATCGACGAGCGACCGGAAGAGGTGACTGACATGAGCCGCAGTGTGAATGCCGAAGTCATCGCCTCGACCTTCGACGAGCCGGCAGAGCGCCATGTAAAGATAGCCGGGCTTGTGCTCGAGAAGGCGAAGCGCCTCACCGAGTGCGGACATGATGTAGTGATCATGCTTGACTCAATCACCCGCTTGGCGCGAGCATATAACACAGTGTCACCCGCCTCGGGCAAGATCTTGTCGGGTGGTGTGGATGCCAATGCCCTCCAGAAGCCAAAGCGTTTCTTCGGTGCGGCACGTAACATAGAGAATGGCGGTTCGCTGACGATTATCGCCACAGCGCTGACCGAAACCTCATCGAAGATGGATGAAGTGATCTTCGAAGAGTTCAAGGGAACCGGAAACATGGAGCTACAGCTCGACCGCAAGTTATCGAACAAGCGCATCTTCCCGGCAGTGGATATCGTGGCCTCATCGACACGCCGCGACGACCTGCTCTTGCCCCAAGAGACACTGGGCAGGATGTGGATTCTCCGCAACTACTTGGCAGATATGAACTCGCTTGAAGCAATGGAGTTCATCAAGAAGAGGATGGAGATGACTCGTTCGAACGAAGAATTGCTACTAACGATGGATCGATAAAACGGAAGAAGATATGAACACATTTGGCACACTGATACGTCTGAGCACGTTTGGTGAGAGCCATGGCAAGGCTATGGGAGGTATACTTGACGGTATGCCTCCCGGCGTGCAAATAGACCTGGGGGTGATCTCACGGGAATTGGGGCGTCGCCGCCCCGGGAGCCGTAAGGATGTGTCGCAGCGACAAGAGCCGGATGAGGCGGAGATCTTGTCGGGATTGACGCCTGATGGGAAGACATTGGGCACACCGATAGGATTTATCGTGCGCAATCGCGATGTGAAGAGTGGCGACTATGCCGACATGCGCGAGATGTATCGACCGAACCATGCCGACTACACCTATCATCGGAAATATGGCATCACCGACTTCACCGGGGGTGGGAGAGCCAGTGCTCGGGAGACAGTGTCGTGGGTAGTGGCAGGGTCGATAGTGCGTCAATGGCTCGAACAGCAAGGCATCAGAATTATGGCGGAATATATCGAGACCAACTCGGCTGCGGAAGTGGCGAATCGTGGTGACTCCACGGGAGGGATCGTGGCGTGCCGCATCGAGGGGATGCCTGAAGGAGTCGGCGAGCCGGTGTTCGACAAATTGCAGAGCCGACTTGCCGCCGCAATGATGAGCATCAATGCCGCCAAGGCATTCGAATATGGCGACGGGATGCAAAGCGCCTATATGACAGGGCGTGAAAGCCTTGATCTCTTCGTGAAAGATGAAGCCGGAAGGATCGTGACACGGAGCAATCACAGCGGAGGAATCCAGGGTGGCATCTCCAATGGGATGCCGATCGAGATGAAGATCTACTTCAAGCCGACGCCTACGATACCCCAAGAGATAGAGACGCTCGACATCTATGGCAACGAGTGCCTGCTTCGGGCACGAGGGAGACATGATCCTTGCGTGGCAATCCGGGCAGTGCCGGTGGTGGAAGCGATGGCAGCCTTGGTGATCGGAGACCTTCTTCTAATTAGGAATTAGGAGATAGGAATTTGGCCACGCTGTATCACCCTCAGACAAACTTTTCCGATCTTCGATAAGGCGACTATGAATATTTATTTTACTGATTATGCAGAGTATTTGAGCCGATTTTTCGGGGCTATGAAGGTTCAGAAGATATCGGTGAATAGCGGGGGCACCTGTCCCAACCGGGATGGGCGTATCGGCAAGGGAGGTTGCATCTATTGCAACAATCGGTCGTTCACCCCCGGCTACTGCATGGATGGTAAAGATATAGCGAACCAGATCGCGGAGGGTAAGGCCTTCTTCGGGAGGAAATATAGCGAGATGAAATACTTGGCATATTTCCAGTCGTATACTTCGACCTATACGGCAGACATCGAATGTTTGCAGCGTCAATGGGAAGAGGCATTATCGCAGGAGGATGTTGTGGGGCTTATCGTGGGTACACGCCCCGACTGCATACCCGACGAGATTGCCAAAGTGCTGGCAGATCTCAACCGACAGCGGCCGATATTTGTTGAATTAGGTGTGGAGACACTACGCGATGAGACGCTTCGGAAGATCAATCGGGGTCATGATGCGGCATGCAGCCTCGAGGCAATCGAGCGATTGGCGGCTATGGGGCTCCATGTGGGAGTGCACATGATTGCCGGTTTGCCGGGGGAGGATGATGAGCAGGTGCTTGATAATATCGACAATATCTGCCGACAGAACATCGAATCGATCAAACTTCATCACTTGCAAGTGTTGAGGGGGACGGCATTACACAAGATGTGGATGGATGGTGAGATAGATGTCAAGCCCTACGTGCCGGAGAGGTATCTTGACTTGTGTGTCGAGGTGGTGAAAAGAGTGCCTCGACGCATAGCGATAGAGAGATTTTTGGCGAGTTCGCCACCGGGGATGGTAGAGGCACCGCGATGGGGACTAAAGAATTACGAGTTCACCAATCTCTTGATCAATAGGTTGAAAAAGGAGTATGGTGGGTTGCGAAATAACAATAAGGAATAATAATAATAAAACATAAAGATATGGGAAAGAAAATTATGGCACTAATCGGTATGGGAGCGATGGCACTCTCGATGTATGCCGATATAGTGGTAAATGTGAGCAAGGAGATTACCGACACAGAGTTTAATTGTGAGAGCAGCTCAATCAGCAACCTCTTGTTACCACGCAGAGAGCGAATGTCACCGAAAACAGAGACACTGAAAGTGGAGTCGGGCAAATTTGTGATCAAGACCGGCGAGACAGAGA
>SFMJ01000196.1 GCA_004553095.1 Bacteroidales bacterium | reverse complement strand
TATGAGTTGACTCAAGCTTTCAAGATAATGACTTGTAAATCGCTTTGAGGCTGAATAGGCGGGTGCCGCACCCAATCCTTTGGTGCGAGCTATGGAACTTATCACAGCGATCCTCCCCGGTTTCGTTACATCTGCTTCGAAGTAGCGAAACACCTCTCCCACCATGCGTGCCATGCCAAGACAGTTGGTCTCAACGGTCTTCAGCTCTTTGTCCGCTTCCAAGGATATGTTGTAGTATCCGATGCCGGAACTGTGAAAGTAGAGGTCGATACCTCCAAGTCGTTCGATCAGCCGCCGGAGACTCTCGGTAGCCTCGGGTTTGGTCACATCGATTACTTCGTATGATACGATGCCGGCTATTTGTGTCGCCATCTCTTTGAGCTTTTCTTCTCGTCGCCCGGCGATGCCGACTCCCCACCCTCTTGATGCCAATATTTTTGCCACCTCATAGCCTAATCCGGAGGTGGCTCCCATCACTATCGCTCGCTTTTTATCTGTTTTCATAAGTCTTCCTCTATTTCTATATTTTAGGAACGCGCTCTTAACTCTAAGAAATGTCTTTGACTTCTGTAGGAGATAAAACTATTCTTTTTCGATGCCTATCAATCGCTTTTTTGCTTCTAATCCACCGGCATATCCGGTCAGTCTCCCGTTGCTACCTACCACTCGATGACAAGGTATGATGATGCTGATGCCGTTAGCACCGATAGCTTGAGCCACTGCCCTGACTGCTTCTGCCTTGCCCATCTTTTCGGCTATCTCTTTGTAACTCCGTGTCTCTCCATAAGGGATATCCGTTAGCTCATCCCACACACGCTGTTGAAATGTTGTGCCCAACGGCAGAAGCGGAATGTCAAATTGACGACGATACCCCGCGAAATATTCCTCAAGTTGCATGATGGCATGATGTAGAATCGGTGTGGACTTCTCTCGAAAATCCACTGAGTGTGACTCTGTTACGCGCCGTAGATTGAACCCCAAACGACGATTCTTGCTCCAGTCGCATAGCGAAAGTTTTCCCCCACTATCGACTAATACCATCTCTCCGCATACACTCTGATAGTATTGTATAGCCATCTCTCTCTTCATTTGTTCCCCTATTCTCCTTATGAACTTTTTCCCTTGAATAGTCGGTCTATAAGAGCGCGTTAACGCGCTCTTATATAGTGTGGATGATTCTCTTCCGATTCTGGCATATACTCGAACCCTTCGTATGCGAACGATAATATTTCTTCCGGTTTCGCTATCTGACGCTCAAGAATCATCCTTACCATAGCTCCTCGACAGGTCTTAGCCCATACAGCTTGGATCTTTATCTCGCCATCTTTCTGCCTGATGTAAAATTGAGGCTGTATCACTCTGACTTCACGACATATTCGCTTCCAGTCAAAGAGATGCTCATACTCTTCGGTGGCAAGATGCACCAAGATCCCATCATCTTCCTTAACGCTCCCTATCAATACATCAGTCAATTTGTCTCGCCAATAACTCCCCACCGGCTTCTCTTCTGTCAGATCCAACCGGACGTTGTGTTCCATGCGATATGCCACAATACCATCCATAGGACGGAGCATCCCATATAAGAAACTTGTGATCCATAGATGCTCTTGACCGAATCTTAGAACATCTTCATTGAGAGTGTCGGCCCGTAGATGCTTGTATGCCTGGCCATTATAGGCAAGTATCGCCGGCATCTTTTTCGACATCTTAAATTCATGATATCGTCGCCACACCTCTGCCGCAATCCTATGATTGCATTTCAGCTGCCGTGACAATTCTTCGATATCCATACATGCCATCTCTTCTGCTATCATGTCGGCATAGGTCTGGAACCGAGGCTCTCTCTCCGGCTCTCGGTTCATCCATTCGCGCATTATCTTGGCATCTGCTAATAGTATCTGCATCTTTCGTTCACTCTTTTTCCCTTCCTAAGGTATTGTTTCCATTTTCCCTATCTTGTCTTTTTTGAATATGCTCTTTTGCCTCCTCTTTTCCGACGTATCATGTCCAACTCATCCATGGTGTCAAATTTTGATGCACCGAATAGATTGCGAATCTCTGATGTATAGCCTAATGCCATGGCTAATTTGATCAGTGATTCTAAGGCTATCAGTCCTCTCTGCTCAAAGCGAGCTATTGAGGATAACGGCACTCCTGACATCTCCGATATCCGTT
>SFMJ01000042.1 GCA_004553095.1 Bacteroidales bacterium | reverse complement strand
ATATGTTTATAAGGTAAGAAATTAACTAATTGACATTCTGCGGGTTATCATACAGCCGGGAGGCTATGACCATTGAGTTTACGGTAGAGGTCGAGGGCATAAACATCGGTCATGCCGGAGATATGGTCGAGCACACCCTGTAGGCGATGATAGATCGACTCAGAGCGCACATCATATTGTTGAGGGATAATATTGAGCAAAAGGTTGGAATAATTTCGATCCGGATTGATCACCGCCTCTACGAGGGTCTGCAAGAGGAAAGAGATGATACGATTGCCGGCGAGTTCGATATCCACCACCATCGGGGCGTGATAGATACGGCTGAAGGCGATCTTCGAGCACTCGCTATAAGCCTCCTTGAGATTGGGAGGGAGGCAATTGATGAGATTGTCATGGAACGAGCCACGCAAGATCTCCTCCTCATGCTCCATAAAAGTATTGGCACACCCCTCGACGAGGACACCGACCACACCGGAGCGGAGATAAGCCACCTGCTCATTGGGATCGGTGAGGCTATCTACGACATGGCGCACATGGTCGTGACGTTCGGCAGGGAAGAAATTGAGGAAAAGAGATCTCACCAGTTCTGTGGAGAGAAGATGGAGTTTGTGGGCATCCTCGATATCCATAATCTGATAGCAGATATCATCGGCAGCCTCAAGGATATAGACTAAAGGATGGCGAGCGAATCGGTCGGTGTCGTGGCGGATGATGCCGAGTTGTTCAGCCACCCGACAATAGATGTCACGTTCGCTGCAGAAATATCCGAACTTTCCCTTATCACCGGCTTGGGAAGAAGCGAAAGGATACTTCACGATAGAAGCGAGCGTGGAATATGTCATAGCCATACCACCCTGACGTCTCCCCTTAAACTGATGAGTCAAGATACGGAAAGAATTGGCATTACCCTCGAAATGAACCAGATCAGCCCACTCCTCGGGCGAGAGGAAATGCTTCAACTCGGCTCCTGGGCCTTCGCTGAAGAAAGAAGAGATGGTCTTTTCGCCGGAATGACCGAAGGGGGGATTGCCCAAATCGTGGCAAAGGCATGCCGCCGCCACGATGTCGCGAATATCATCGAACTTCATGCCGAGTTGAGGGTCGGGGTATTTATGGCGAAGGCGAATAGCCACCTCATGGCCCAAAGATCGCCCCACCGACGACACCTCAAGAGAGTGTGTAAGACGGTTGTGAACGAAGATGCTACCCGGCAGAGGGAACACCTGCGTCTTATTTTGCAGACGACGGAATGGGGAAGAGAAGATAAGACGGTCATAATCTCGCTGAAAGTCGGAGCGAGTATGATGACGATCGTCATGATAAGCCTCCATGCCGAGGCGCTTATCGCAGATAAGTTTGCCCCAATCCATAATTTTATTATTTTCCATATCCATATATTTTGCGGAGCCTCAGAGTGGAGCCTCCATGGTCGGGGAAATGCAACACCAAAATGTCGGGGTCTTGGAGTTGGGCCTTAATCTCACCATGCAGAGGGGAGAAAGCGGGGTCATACCACACGACATCATAAACTCCAGCGAAGAGTGTATCGGAGAGGGTGGCTTTGATCATGCCGGGAGACCATTGGGTCGGATTCTTGGCGGCGCCATCGAGATAGATCAACACATACTTATCCTCCTGTCGCAGAGATGCCAAGAGGTAATTTCCACCCATCCTCAGCGACTTATCCTCGAGTTGGCGGTCGAAGATGCCCCATACAGCCTCGAGCGGATCGGCAGAATGACTGAGCCGGGAGAGAATGGCATCCACCCCACCGAAAGGAGAGCGCTCCCCCACTCCGGCTGGAGAGCGGGGATGAGAGAGTGATACAAAATCGAGAGAAACAGCCCCACCCGGCGCGACAAAGAAAGAGACCGAATCCGGTTCAAACTCAGGTATATACTTCGAAATGAGGGGGACGTAATGACGCGGTCCGCCGGCGAGAGATATCGTGCCGTCACGTCTCAGAAGGCGGAAAGAATTTTCGCCAGTGAAGTCATAGTCATTCTTCACCTCTAAGTTCGATACAGATCCATCATAATCTGCCGATACCCTCAGAATAGGG
Organism: Bacteroidales bacterium; assembly: GCA_004553095.1. Taxonomy (GTDB): domain Bacteria; phylum Bacteroidota; class Bacteroidia; order Bacteroidales; family Muribaculaceae; genus Lepagella. The sequence goes on along the minus strand of SFMJ01000042.1, from coordinate 10,108 downwards.
GGTATCAACTCATCGAGGCTATGATATTGTGAATGAAAAGAGATACGGAGCGAATGAGATCGATCTTTCAGGAGGATTCCCCAATCGGGGGAAGTCGCACGCCTTTTGCGGCCCTGATTATCTTGATAGGTATAAGTGCGGTCGCCGTCGGCATGCAGGTTTGTGGCACGAAAGAGGATAGAAAACTCACTACCCTCAGAGAGGGGAAGAGAACGAACAAGAGAGTCGGAGGCAGAACACTCCAAGAGGAGGGGAGCATGAGGGGCAAGAGTATCGGGGGCAAGATCGCCGAAACCTCTGACAGAGTTATAGAACGACTCGGCTACAGAGGGCTCGAGAGGGGAATGTGGCAAAGACTTGGCTTCAGCCGACGAGTTGAGGGCGTTGAAGATACCGACCACTGCAAAGATCATGACCACAACTCCGATGATACGATTGATCAGCCACATCGACCGGAGATTAAAATGACTTCTCACCTTATCGACGAAGAAACTCACCACCCACCACCAAGAGAGGGCACCGACGATGATGAAGAGATATCCAACCATATACTGCCAGATATTAATCTCCGGGAGTTGGAAATTAAAACGAGCAAAAAGTCCGATTATCAGGAAGATAATCAAGGGATTAGAGACGGTGAACAAGAAACCGTTGAGGATATTGCGTTGAGGGGAGATGCGATTGGCGTCAGGTTTTTTCAGCGAACGTGCGGGGTTAGATCGGAAGAGGTATAAACCGAAGAAAATCAAGACGATACTACCGATCAGGGTTATCACATTTTGGTTCTCCTTCAGGAAATCCTCGATTAGAGAGAGGCCGAAACCGGTGAGGAGGCAATAGAAGAGGTCGGATATCGCAGCACCTACGCCTGTAAAGAATCCGGTGGAACGACCCTTCTCGAGGGTGCGTTGGACGCAGAGTATGCCTACGGGGCCCATCGGTGCAGAGATAATGACACCGATAGCGAAACCGCGCCACAACATATAAAGAAGACCTTCGAGAAAACCCATGTTAAAAGGACTGAGGAGATGGTCAATAATTAATGATCAGAAAACCACCGTAAGCACCTTGGCGGCACTCGAAACGACGGAGTCCGAGATTGTCGGCGAGAGCGGGTCCATCTAAAGGGCTGCCACCCCGTTCGACGACATCGAAATGGGAGCCGCATACAGGGCAAACAGCCACAGGGAACAACTCCGAGATCTGCATCTTGACGCGCACATCAGAACGTCGCTCCACGGGGCAAGCCAAGTCGTAGGCCATAGGCACACCCGCCTCGAGGGAGAAGGGGTTGGTGCCATTGACCAAGAGCACACCTCCAAATCCGGTGGAGGTTTGCTCGGTATATGCGAAATTGGAGGGTTGTCTGAGTTCCTTGACAAAGATGCGATAATCGCCATAACCGGCGACGCCATAAGTATTCCAGAGGCTTGCGGAGGTGAGATTGAGATATACCGGGATGGAAGGAATTACATCATCATTGACCGAATTGCAACTAATGAAGAGCAATCCGGCCACGATCGTCACCGCGAGCGAACGGCATAATATGGATGCTTTGCAAGACATCAAGCGAAAGGAATCTGACGAATCATGTTTGCGAACTGGTCGACCATCGACTGGAGAGGGCCATTGACCATCGGTTTGAGCATCATCGGGATCTGGATGTCGATTTGGACGAAGAACTCGCAAGCGCCATCATTTACCGGGATGATATTCATAGAGAGAGACATAGGCACCGGTGCGCCGACACCTTTGAGCGAGATGAGAGTAGGAGACTTGACCTGATCGAGTTGGAGAGTCAGGGTGCCGGCGGGGCCTGCGGGGAAGCAGATCGAATCAGCGGAGACGGAGACCTGCTTGAGCATTTCGCGTTGCTGCTCAGGGATTTTATCCTCGGGGACATTAGCGATGAGATCGCCAAGGCCTTCGAGATTGGAGAGTTTATTGAACACTACATCCGCAGGATAAGGGATGCCGGTTTTAGCACTTTTATATGTAGCCATATATGATATTAATAGTTAAACAGAGTGAAGGGGACTTCCATAGTGATACAAAAGGAAGTGCACATCCACGGAGTAAAAAAGAGGGGAAGGTTAATCGTTGATCCAATTAGCGGGATCATTGTGCCACTCACGGAGAGTAGGTTCTTGTGCGGGGTCGATGCTCTTGGAGTCGACAGCGGCCTCGACGAGGGTGTCGTAAGTGCAGAGGGGCAACATTTTGATGTCGGCATCAGCGAGACGCTTGACAGTTTTGGCGAACTGATAATCGAGCAGGCATACGCCGCCGAGCAGTTCGCAGGCGCTATCTCGTATCACCTCAGCGGCACGGAGAGATCCGCCACCGGTGGCAACAATATCCTCGACGATGACCACCTTCTTATTAATCTGAAGGTCGCCCTCGATAAGATTCTCGAGGCCATGATCTTTGGGAGAGGATCGAACATAAACGAAGGGGAGCGACAAGATGTCAGCCACGAGCATACCGAGAGGGATAGCGGCAGTGGAAACCGCAGCGATCACCTCAACATCCGGGAAAGCCTCGAGCACGACTCTCGACATCTCGACCTTTAAGAAATTACGCACGTCAACATAAGACAAAATGCGGCGATCATCATTATAGATCGGAGAGTTCCATCCCGAGCCCCACACGAAAGGCAACTCCGGTTGGAATTTTACGGCACTGATTTCGAGCAATTTGTCAGCGAGAAGTCGATCCGGTTTTTTCATAAAACTACTAATGATAAAAAGGTTAAGCGATAAGAGGGAGGGGCACAAAGAAGTGCCTACTCCACATTAGAAAGCAAAATTAATGAAAAAAAGCGAGTTTTATAGACTAAATGCTAAGAAAAATATTAAAAAAAGATAAAAATGGCAAATTATGTCAGAAGGTTACGCCGAGTGTCAGGAGAGTAATTCCGGTGTTGGGGGCAGCATGGTGAACAGTCATGGCGGCAGTGGCGAGAGTGGTGCCGGTGGTGCAGACATCATCGAGGATGAGCACATTTTTGCCATCGATCTCGTCGGGATTATGGAGTCGGAAGATGCCTTGAGTGTTTTTGACACGTTCTTCGAGCGAAAGGAGAGTTTGGGTGCGGTGGCCACGGACAGCGCGGAGGTTGGATGCCACGGGCAGGTCGGTGACTGCTGAGATGCCTCGAGCGATTTCGACAGTTTGGTTGTATCCGCGTCGCGCCTGCTTGAAGAAATGCATGGGGATGGGTAGTATGAGGTCGATATCGCTCAAAAAACCGGTAGGGAAAAGTTCGGTTCCGACCACCTCACCGAGATATCGGGCGAGTCCACGGAATCGGTGATACTTCAGGTCGTGGATCAGTGTGGCGATGGCAGCGTCGCGCGAATAGAAGAAATGTCCGGATGCTTGGCGATAGGGGAATAGGCCCATAAAGCGACGTTCCATAGCATTGTCGGGAGTGCGATGGAAGTGAGTGCGAGGCATCTTCGAGAGGCAAGATGGGCAGACATATCTCTGCTCGGCAGCCAACTTGACGCCGCAGACATGGCAATATCGTGGAAAGATAAAATCAGAGACGAGATCGTGCAACTTCATGACAATATGGCAATTAGATCGCGTTCCCTAAGAGCGCTCTAAGATCGGGAGAGGTTATTTACGATACGTGTTACGGCATCGGGTTCGAATCCACGCGAGAGAAGGTGGCGGAAGAGTTTGGCGCGGTCATCACGCAGGGAGAGATCGAGGGAAGCGACCTTGGCACGTGCGGCACGATGCAGAGCCTCGAGATACTCCTCGTCATCGATCGAAGCGAGGGCTTCGGCGATCTGGGCAGAGGGTATTCGTTTGGTGGCGAGAGCGGCGCGTATCTTCAGACGCCCCCAGGCGGCGAACTTCACTTTATCGCGAGCGAAACACCCGGCATAGCGCGCCGAATCGAGGAATCCCCGATCCGAGAGTTCGGCGATGACAGACTCGACATCCGCTGCCGCCATCCCCTTTAGCAGGAGTTTGCGACGGATATCGTAAGGGCACTGCTCAGAGCGGGCACAAAGGTCAGCCATGCGGAGCAATGCCTGATCGCGACTTAACACTTTCTTAGGCAGCATAACGGTTTACAAAGGTATGGGAGTTTCGGCGGCGATAAATCGGCGACGATTCATAGAATCATCATAGATGCGCACCTCGACAAACCCGTTAAGTTCGAGCATACGCTTCAGATCGTCGGCAAAACGAGGATTGATCTCGAAATATATCTTACCACCCGATTTGAGCGACGAGAATGCCACATCGGCGATACGACTATAGTATATCAGCGGGTTATCATCGGGGACGAAGAGAGCGATATGAGGCTCATAATCGAGGACATTACGCTCCATATCCTTCTGCTCGGAGGTGGGGATATAGGGGGGATTGCTGACGATGATATCATAGAAATTCTCAGGGAGTTCACATTTGAAGATATCCTCCTGACGGAAATCGATATCGGCGCCATGACATCGGGCATTACGTCTTGCCACCATCAGGGCATCGGCAGAGATATCGAGAGCCTCGACGATGGGGAATCGGAGGTTGCGTTTCAGGGCGATAGCGATGGCACCGGAACCGGTGCCGATATCGAGCACCCGGAGGTCGGAATCGGGATTTTGCTTGATAATCGAGTCGACGAGTTCGGCGGTTTCGGGACGCGGGATAAGCACAGAGGGATTCACAATAAGATCCATGCCATAGAAACGTGCTTCGCCGAGGATATACTGAATCGGCTGATGCTCCGAGAGGCGATGGAGCAAGTCATCCATTTTTTCGATGAGATAATCGGAAGCAGGTTCACTACTTGCGCAGAAGATGGCAGTGGTATCCCACCCCTTGATGCCATGGAAAGCGAGGCGAGTCATAGAGCGAGCCTCCCATTCGCCATAGATAGGAGAGAGATAGGCCTCGATTTGGCGACGGAGGGCGCCGATAGTGGCACACTTGCTGCGATCAAGAATATACATAGAGGAGTAAAAATTAGAATCAACTTACAAAAATATGTTAGAACCAACTTACAAAAATATGTAAAAAAAAGGGGATAAAAAACATAAAACGATAAAAAAAAATCGAAATATCGTCGAAAATTAGTAAATTTGCGTTTTGGTGATGATAAGAAATTGCTGAGATAAACCTCTATAAAAAATATCATCGTCAGAATCACCGAGATAAAAAATCCACAAATATTTCATGAGCGACAACTTATTCAGCCAAGACCCGACCGAAAAGGTACCAAACGAAGCAATAGATAAAGAAGCGCCTGCCGAGCCTATACAGCAATCGGAAGCGGGCAGTTATACCGACGACTCGATACAGACACTGAGTTGGAACGAGCACATCCGTCGGCGTCCCGGTATGTATATCGGCAAGTTGGGAGATGGCAGCCACACCGACGATGGCATCTACATACTGATCAAAGAGGTGGTAGACAACTCTATCGACGAATTTAATATGGGCATGGGCCAGCGCATCGACATCACCATCAGCGACGATGGGGAGGTGAGTGTGCGTGACTATGGTCGAGGCATCCCCTTGGGCAAGGTTAAGAATGTAGCATCGGAGATCAACACCGGTGGTAAGTTTGACGACAAGAACTTCAAGAAATCGGTGGGTCTGAATGGTGTGGGTCTGAAGGCTGTCAATGCACTGTCCGACACCTGTATCGTTGCCTCGGTGCGCGATGGCAAGCGTGTGGAGGTGGAATTTCAGAAGGGAGAATTTATCAGCCAGACCGAAGAAGAGAACACCAAAGAGTCTAACGGCACGTTCGTAAAATTCAAGCCGGACAACACCCTCTTCCAGAACTATCACTTCAACATCGAGACGGTGGAGACGATGGTGGAACACTACACCTATCTCAACTCCGGCTTACAGATATACCTGAACGGGAAGAAGTATCTGTCGCGCCATGGTCTACTCGACCTGCTCAAGGATAAGTTGACCGCTACACCGCTCTACCCTATCATCCATCTCAAGGGAGAAGATATCGAGATAGTGCTGACCCACACCGACCAGAATGGCGAGGAATATTACTCCTTCGTCAATGGGCAGCACACCACCCAGGGAGGCACACATCTCTCGGCATTCAGAGAGCATGTGAGTCGCACCATCAAAGAATTTTCGGGCAAAGGATATGAATTTTCCGACATCCGCAATGGTATGGTTGCAGCAGTGAGTGTCCGCATCCAGGAGCCGGTGTTCGAGTCTCAGACCAAGACGAAATTGGGTAGCAAAGAGGTGGCTCCCGACAGTCCGCTGACAGTCAATAAGTTTATCGGAGACTTCATCAAGAAGGAACTTGACGACTACCTCCACAAGCACACCGACGTGGCGGAAGCGATGCTGGCGAAGGTGGCGATGTCGGAGAAAGAGCGCAAATCGATGGCAGGCATCGCCAAGTTGGCACGCGAGAAGGCCAAGAAAGTGAGTCTCCACAACCGCAAACTACGGGACTGCCGCATCCACTATAACGACACGATCAAATTGAAGCGCAATCGTGAAGGCGAGTTAGAGCAAGATCCACGCGAAGAGACCGCCATCTTTATCACCGAGGGAGACTCGGCATCGGGCACCATCACCAAGGTGCGCAACGCTGAGACACAAGCCGTATTTTCACTGCGAGGCAAGCCGCTGAACTCCTACGGCATGACCCAAGAGGTGGTGTATAAGAATGATGAGTTCAACCTCTTGCAGGCGGCGCTCAACATCGAAGATGGCATCGAAGGACTTCGCTATAACAAGGTGATCATCGCCACCGATGCCGATGTCGACGGCATGCACATCCGTCTGCTGATCATCACGTTCTTCCTGATGTTCTTCCCCGACTTGGTGAAGAAGGGACATGTCTACATCTTGCAGACTCCGCTCTTCAGAGTTAGAGACAAGCGAGTGGTGAGACGCAGCAATGCCAACCGCAAGGCGAAGAAGGAAGAGAGCGGCGAAGGGCCTAAAGAGACCTACTACTGCTATAGCGACGAAGAGCGTCAAGAGGTGTTGGCTCGACTTGGCAACAATGCCGATATCACGCGATTCAAAGGACTCGGTGAGATCAATGCGGTGGAGTTTGCCGAGTTCATCGGTCCGGACATACGCTTGGATCGCGTAAAACTTCGCAAAGAGGATGCACCCGACAAACTGTTGGAGTTCTACATGGGAAAGAACACGATGGAGCGACAGAACTTTATAATCGACAACTTGGTGATAGAAGATGACACGGAACTATAGGAAAGTGCTCTATGCGGGCACGTTCAATCCCTTCACGATAGGGCATAAATCGATAGTGGATCGTCTGCTTGCCATGGGCGAGAGGGTGGTGATCGGCATCGGTCACAATCCCGACAAGCCCGACATGGATATAGAGCGAAGGCTCGAAGATATCAGAGAGATCTATCGAGAAGATCCGCGGGTCGAAGTGGCGAAATATGTAGGGCTTACCGTTGACTTCGCCCGGGCATGTGGCGCAGACTATATGGTGAGAGGTGTGAGGAACAGCGTTGACTTCGAATATGAGCGCAACTTGGCGGAGATCAACCTACGCATCTCGGGGGTGGAGACACTGCTGATGCCCTCCCTGCCGGAGTTGGGATTCGTCTCCTCGAGTATGGTGCGCGAACTGCGAGCCAATGGTAGAGACGCGACAGAATTTATAGCAAGCAAACAATCTGATAAACAGACATAAACAATCAATCAGACTATGAAGAAACTGATATATGCAATCGGAGCCATAGTGGCTTCTATGGGAGTAATGGCACTACAGATGCCGGCACAAAATAATTTCACACCCGGCAACAAATTGCGAGTCGTAGAGGGGCTTATCGCCGAATATTATGTTGACACGGTCAATGAAGAGAAGATCTGCGAAGATGCGATCAAGCGTATGCTTGAAGAACTCGACCCACACTCCTCCTACATGAATGCCGAAGAGACACGCGAGATGAACGAGCCCTTGCAGGGTAATTTCAGCGGCATCGGCATCACATTCAATATGCTCAAAGACACACTCTATGTGATTGAGACAGTGGGTGGAGGGCCGTCAGAGCGAGTAGGCATTCTGGCGGGCGACCGTATCATCCGCGTCAACGACACGATCATCGCCGGAGTGAAGATGAAGAATAGCGACATTATGAAGCGACTTCGCGGGCCGAAGGGTACGAAAGTCGATGTAAAGATATTGCGCCGGAGCGCCGGAGCGAGCGATACGATCGATTTCCGCATCACCCGCGCCGAGATACCTATCTACAGCATAGATGCGGCATATATGGTCGACCAGACCACCGGCTATGTGCGACTGAATCGTTTCGGCGCTGAGTCGTTCAACGAATTTTATAAGGCAGTCCATGAGTTGAAGAAATCGGGTATGCAGAATCTGATTTTCGACCTTACCGACAATGGAGGAGGTTATATCAACGCCGCCACCGATATCCTGAACGAGATCTTGGAGCGTGGTCAGATCAGCGTCTATACCGAAGGGAGGAAATCACCTCGCTATGATTATTATGCCAAGCCCTACGACAAGAAGCCCCTCTTGGATGGCAATCGCATCGTGGTGATGGTCAACCAGAACAGTGCCTCGGCATCGGAGATTACCTCGGGAGCGATCCAGGATTGGGACCGGGGCGTGTTGGTGGGTCGTCGCACATTCGGCAAGGGACTGGTGCAACGACCCTTCCCCTTCCCCGACGGGTCGATGGTGAAGCTCTCGATAGCCCACTATTTCACCCCTTCGGGACGTAACATCCAGCGTCCCTACACTGAGGGAGAGGGTGATAAATATTATCGCGACATCGTGGATCGACTCAACAGCGGCGAACTGATCCATGCCGATTCGATCAAATATATCGACTCTCTCAAGGTGACCACACTCAAGAAGGGACGCACCATCTATGGAGGTGGCGGCATCACACCCGACGTGTTCGTGCCCCTCGACACTACCAAATTCTCCAACTATTATCGCGATATGAGCGCCAAGGGTGTAATCAACCAATATTGCATCAAATATGTTGAACTGCATCGCAAGGATCTGCTCAAGCAGTATAAGAGTGATATGGACTATGTGGAGCGCTTCGTGGTGACCCCCGCCATGCTCGAAGAACTCTATGCCTTGGCAGAGAAAGAGGGTGTGGAGCGCAATGAAGAGGAGGCAAAGAGAAGTGAGGAATTAGTGTCGATGATAGTCAAGGGGCTCATCGGCCGCGACACCTACAGCCAAGCCACCTATTTCAAGGTCTACAATCAGTATGACCCGATCTTCAAGGAGGCGCTACGCATCATCGAGTCGTCCGAATATAACAAGATTTTAAAATAGCGAGATACGGGAAATAAGCAGACACGGTAATAAAAGATTGATCTGATGGCCAATAGACTTATACAGAACCTTATAGTGGCGATTATCGGCATAATGAGTGTGCCGAGTGCCATGGCTGCAGGAGTGATGGATATGCCACTTCGTCCGCGAGTGTTCGAAGGGTATCGCGAACTGCAAGAGCCACGTTTTGGCGGGGAATTTCCCGATCCGAAGGTGATGGCGATAGTGGCTCGTGAGTATCAAGACTCGGTGACCGGTGGCATTCGGGTCGGTGACTCCCGACTGGCTCGAGAAGGCGATCCGCACCGACCGCTTCGAGCGCGATTTCATCTATCGGCAGATGCTTGACTCCCCTACTGATATCGAGTATGCCTATTGGAAATTGCCGGCACGCCCTAAGTTGCCCGAGGATGACATGTCGCTGAGAGGATTTATGGAGAATCTTGAACTCCCCACCGAACCGATCGAGGGGACGCTCCTTGAAGATACTCAGAAGGGGAGGATCAATTGGCTTCATAATTTCAATATCGGCATACAGTTGTCGCAGGCATTCGTGTCTGCCAACTGGTATCAGGGTGGTAACTCCCACCTGGCCTTCTTGGGGAATTTCCTGTGGGATGTGCAACTCAACAATGTGTATTATCCAAAGCTGATATTCCAGAGCACTGTTTCATACAAGTTGGGTCTTAACTCGACGCCCGACGATGAGTATCACAAATATTCAGTGTCTCAAGATCTCTTCCAATACAACATCAAGTTGGGATATAAGGCTTTCAATCACTGGTATTATTCATTCTTGGG
>SFMJ01000041.1 GCA_004553095.1 Bacteroidales bacterium | reverse complement strand
AAGCGATCTCGGAGATAATCGTAAAGAAAGGTCCGTCGCACACATCGATGGATTATGTAGCGTCGACGCTAAACATGTCGAAGCGTACACTTTATGAGCTATTCGGGAGCAAAGATGACATGATCCGCCATGTATTGGAATACAATACAGAGAAATCTAAGCAAGAGGTCGACGAAATCTTTCGTTCCTCGTCAAATGCGTTAGAGGCGATGCATAAGTTGACCAACCACTTAGCGAAGATCCACGAGACGGCGAGTGTCGACTTTATACGCGACATGGACGTTCGGTGCAGACATCTTCGCATAGACTACGAGAGCTATCAGGGAGAAGTGGTCAATCAGCTTAAGAAAGTGATCCATTTAGGCATAATGCAGGGGGTATTTCGCAAGAATATCGACTTGGATCTACAAATCAGAGTACTGCTTGTGCAATTAGAGTCACTCAAGCGGATGGAAGACTTCTTCCCGCCGGAGATCACGATATCCCAAGTGTTTATAGTGATTGGGCGCGGTTTTTTGCGCAACATAGTATCGAGCAAAGGACTTGAGATGCTGGAGCAGATGGAAGCAACCGATCAATAGAAAACGGATAAAAAGAAAAAAACAATAACACGAATAAAACAACTTATTATTAACTTGACAATGAAAATCACTCAAAGCGTCATTACACTACTGATGAGTGTACTGACAGGAGTAGCGGTGAGTATGGCGGCAGAGCCGACCGACACATTGCGGCTCAGTCGAGAAGAATGTGTAGCGATAGCGCTACAGGAGAGTCCGACGATCAAGGTAGCGGACTTGGAAGTAAAGCGAATGGACTACTCCAAGAAAGAGGTATTAGCCAACTTATTTCCGGCGATAGACTTCAGCGGGGCATATCAGCGCACCATCGAATTGCAGACAGTGAGTATGAACTCACAGACTTTCAAGATGGGTACGGACAATACCTGGAACTTCGGATTTGAGGCAACGATGCCGATCATCAACGCAGCTCTCTGGAAGAGTATCTCTCTGAGCGACACACAGATACTTAAGACCTTGGAAGAATCGCGCGCCTCGCGCCTTGACTTGGTCAACAACATCAACAAAGCCTACTACGCTCTGATGCTTGCCATCGACTCGCGCAAGGTCGTAAAGCAGAACTACGACTTGGCAGTCTTCAATGCCGACATCTACAAGAAGAAATTCGACCAAGGCACAGCCTCGGAATATGATGTATTGAGAAGTTCGGTGCAGGTGAGCAACATCGAGCCGGAACTCTTGCAAACAGACATCGCCGTAAAGCAATGTGAACTCCAGTTGAAGATACTGATGGGCATAGATGCCACAGCCTGCGTGATGCCCAACGTAACACTGAGTGACATGAAGCGCGATATGTATGGTTATGCCTTAGGGCGCGACGTGACACTGCGTGAAAACACGTCACTTCGCCAGATGGATATAGCACAGAAACTTGCCAAGCAAAACGTAACAGTGCAGAAGATGGCATGGGTGCCCACCTTGGGAGTAAAATATAACATGAACTGGATGGCGATGAACAATGGCAACGCCTTGAAAAATCTCACCTTCAATCCCTATAGCAACGTATCCTTAGGGCTTACGGTGCCGATCTTCAGCGGGGGCAGCAAGTTCTCCAAAGTTCGTCAGGCAGAGATCCAGGTCAAAGAGCTTGAGCTTCAGCGACAAGACTTGGAGAAATCGCTCAACATGCAGGTGGAACTAGCCTTAGACAACATCGACAAAGAGGTGAAGCAGATCAAATCGAGCGAAGAGGGAATGCGCCAAGCATCGAAAGCCTTGGAGATTATGCAGAAGAGCTTTGAAGTAGGAGCAGCCACCTACGTCAACTTGCGCGACAGCGAGATGGCTAACACCTCGGCACAATTGGGCTACCTTCAATCCATCTACAACTACTTAGTGTCGACCTCCGAACTAGACACCCTCTTGGGAAGAGAAGAGGCACTCGGCATAACCGGAACAACAACAAGCAAATAACTTATCAATCATGAAAAAATATCTTTTATATTCACTACTACTCCCGGCGATGGCGATGGTGTCATGCTCGGGCGACAAACAAGAGACTAAGCAAGCCAAAGAAGAGGCTATTCCTGTGGTAAACGTACAGACAGTGTCAAGTCGGGTCGTGGACCAATTGGGGCACTATACAGCCACAGTAGAGGCACAGATCATCAACAACATATCAGCCAACACCCCCAACCGCATCAAGCAGATCTATGTAGATGAGGGACAGCGCGTATCGGCAGGACAGAAGATAGCACTTCTCGATGATGTCAACACCTTCAGCTATGAGACACAGGTGAACAATGCCCGTGCCAGTCTGAAGAACATCGAGATCAACTACAATCGCGCCTTGGAGCTCTACAAGATAGGAGGGGGCACAAAGCAGGATGTTGATGCTATGGAGACACAGCTCACCAACGCCCGCAACACCTTGGCTCAAGCCGAGCGCGCACTTCGCAATGCCCGTGAGAACACGGTATTGACCTCACCGATATCGGGAGTGGTGATAGCCCGCAACTATGATCCGGGCGACATGACCGGCAATCTGCCGATCGTGACAGTGGCGCGCGTACAGCCGGTGAAAATTCTGATCAACGTGACCGAGAGCGACCTCCCCAAGGTGCGTAAAGGGATGCCGGCAGTGATCACCTTCGACACCTACGGTGAAGAAGAATTCAAGGGAGTGGTAAGCACCGTGATGCCCACTGTCGATACACAGAGCCGCACCTTCGGCGTCGAGATCACCCTTCCCAACAACGACAATCGCGTACTGCCCGGCATGTTCGGACGTGTGACCCTCAACCTCGGACAGGCCAACCGCGTTGTAGTACCCGACAAAGCAGTCGTAAAACAGCAAGGATCGGGCAACCACTACGTATATGTAGTAAACTCCGATAACACCGTATCATACAAGCAAGTGGAACTCGGTCAGCGTCTTGGCGACGAATATGAATTGATCTCCGGCGTCGAATCGGGTTCGAAAGTAGTAATCAATGGACAATCCAAGCTGGCCAACGGCAAGAAAATTAAAATAGCAACGAAATGAGTTTATACGGATCAGCAGTCAAAAGACCTATCACCACGTTGCTATGCTTTGTAACGGTGATAATCCTGGGTCTTTTCTCCTTGGCAAAACTGCCTATCGACCTCTTTCCGGACATCGAGACCAACACGATTATGGTGATCACGATGTATCCCGGAGCGAGTGCGAAAGATATCGAGCAGAACGTAACAAAGCCCTTGGAGAACACCCTGAACTCGGTGGAGCACTTGAAGCACATCTCCTCCACCTCGAGAGAGAACACCTCAGTGATCACCTTAGAGTTCGAATTTGGTTATGACATCGACGTACTCACCAACGACGTACGCGACAAATTGGACATGGTATCCTCACAGCTACCTGACGACACCAACAATCCGATCATCTTCAAATTCTCGACCGACATGATCCCGATCTGCTTACTTTCGGTGCAAGCCAACGAGAGTATGCCGGGACTCTACAAGATACTTGACGACAACGTAGCCAACCCGTTGGCACGTGTGGATGGAGTCGGCACGGTGTCGATCTCGGGTGCACCGAAGCGTGAGGTGCACGTATATGTGGATCCCTCACGACTCGAGGCATACAATTTGACCGTCGAAGGGATCTCGAGTGTGATAGGAGCGGAGAACCGCAACGTGCCGGGGGGATCATTTGATATCGGTTCGAACACCTACGCCATGCGTGTGCAGGGAGAATTCGAATCGACCGACCAGTTGAAAGACATCCCTGTGGGGAGCTATGGTGGGAAGATCATCTACCTTCGCGATGTAGCGCGCGTGGAAGACTCGCTCGAAGAGCGGACCCAACAGACCTACAACGACGGCAAAGAGGGTGCGATGATCGTGATCCAGAAGCAGTCGGGAGCCAACTCCGTGGAGATCTCCAAGAAAGTGATGGAGATGCTTCCCGAGCTTCAGAAGAAACTCCCTTCAGACGTAAAATTGGGTGTGATCGTCGACACCTCCGACAATATCCGCAACACTATCAACTCACTGGTGGAGACCGTGATGTATGCGTTGCTCTTCGTGATGCTCGTGGTGTTCCTCTTCTTGGGAAGATGGAGAGCTACTATCATCATCGTGATCACCATCCCGGTGTCACTGATTGCCTCCTTCATCTACCTCTTTGCGACGGGCAACTCGCTGAACATCATCTCCCTGTCGGCGCTATCAATTTCGATTGGTATGGTGGTGGACGATGCGATAGTTGTGCTTGAGAACGTCACGACGCATATCGAGCGAGGTGCAGATCCGAAGCAGGCGGCAGTACATGGCACCAACGAGGTGGCAATCTCGGTAATCGCCTCTACATTGACACTTATCGCCGTATTCTTCCCCTTGACCTTGGTGACCGGTATGACCGGTGTCTTATTCCGTCAGTTGGGCTGGATGGTGACTATCATGATGATCATCTCCACTACCTGCGCCCTCTCCTTGACACCGATGCTCTGCAGCCAGTGGCTGAGACTTCGCAAGCAAGATGGCGATGGCGAGAAGAAGAAAAACTGGTATACGCCGGTGCTCAAAGCGCTCGACAAGCTCGACAACGGCTATGCCGGACTCTTGGGTAAAGTAGTGACCCACCGAGGAGTGACAATCATAGTCTGCATGGGCATCTTCTTAGGCTCATTCGTACTTCTCAAGGGAGTAGGATCGGAGTTTATGCCGACCCAAGACAACTCGCGTATAGGCGTCAACTTGGAATTGCCGATCGGTTCACGTGTAGAATATGCACGAGAAGTAACCTCACGCCTCGACTCCCTCTGGAGGGCAAAATATCCTGAGATTCTGGTGAGCAACTACACAGTCGGTCCGGCAAGTTCGGACAATACGTACGCCTCGCTGTCGGACAATGGTTCTCACATCATCTCGATGAACATCCGACTCACCAATGTGACCGAGCGTAAGCGGGGCATCACCGAGATCGCCGAGAGCATGCGTAAAGACATCGACGAGCAATTTCCGGACTTCAAGAAAGTCCAGGTAATGGTGGGAGGTGGAAAAGGAGCCGGCATGGGAGGCCAGTCGACGGTTGACTTCGAGATCTATGGTTACGACTTTGACGAGACCGACAAAGTGGCACAAAATCTGAAACAGATTCTGAGCAAGATCAAGGGCACAGCCGACATCACGATCTCTCGATCAGACTACCAGCCTGAATATCAGGTAGACTTCGACCGCGAGAAGTTGTCGATGTATGGCATCTCCTTGCAGACGGCAGCCTACTATCTGAGGAATCGAATCAATGGAGCGACAGCCTCGCAATTCCGTGAAGATGGCGAAGAATACGACATCAAAGTGATGTATGAGCCGGGCGCACGTACACAGATATCGGACATCGAGAACATCGTGATCTACAGCCAGACGACAGGCCAGGGAGTCAAGCTCAAAGAGCTTGGCACGGTGGTGGAACGCTTCACGCCGCCGACCATCGAGCGCAAAGACCGCGAACGTATCATCACAGTATCGGCAGTGGTGGATGGCGTGCCTATGAGCGACATCGTGACAGCGGCACAGAAAGAGATCGACAAGATGGAGATACCCTCCGGCATCTCAATTGAATTGTCGGGATCGTATGAAGATCAGCAAGACTCCTTCAGAGACTTGGGAATGCTCGGCATCTTAATCATCCTCTTGGTCTACATCGTGATGGCAGCACAGTTCGAATCCTTCACCTATCCGGGCATCATCATGACCTCGCTACTCTTCGCCTTCTCGGGAGTCTTCATCATCCTCTTTGTAACAGGACATACTCTGAACATTATGTCGATGATCGGAGCAATCATGCTGATCGGTATTGTGGTGAAGAATGGAATCGTGCTGATCGACTACATCACATTGAACCGCGAGCGCGGCATGTCGATACGACGAGCTGTGATCGATGGAGGACGCTCGCGTCTTCGTCCGGTGGTGATGACCACGTTGACCACGATCCTGGGTATGGTGCCGATGGCAGTAGGTCGAGGCGAGGGAGCCGAGATGTGGCGTCCGATGGGTGTAGCCGTGATCGGAGGTTTGACCTTCTCGACACTTCTGACATTGCTCTTCGTGCCTGTGCTCTACTGTGTATTTGCCGGCAACGGAATTAAGAACCAGCGCAAGAAGCATCACCAGCGCCTGCTCGCCGAAGAAAAGAACAAATAAAAAAGGAAAGAGAATATGCAAGCAATCATGATAACATACGACCAAGCACATCATGAGAATGTGTTAGAAGCACTCAACTCCTGTCTCTGCCGAGGGTTTACCTCCTTCGGCACCGTACAGGGACGAGGGAGCAAGACAGGCGAGCCACACTATGGATCGCATGCCTGGCCGGCATTAGGATCGGCGATAATCACGATAGTCGAAGACACGGCCGTGGAACCGCTATTAAAGAAACTACGCGCCATCGACGAGAACAAACCTCGCTTAGGGTTACGGGCATTTGTATGGCCGATAACCGCAACAATATAAAAACACGAAACCTTAATTTAACATATCACAAAGAGCTGAGACTCCACTCGATCGAATCAGACCGGGTGGGGTCTTGGACTTTTTGGGGGCTTATCGGGATAAAGAGTAAAATGAAAAAAGAGGGATAAAATTTTCGTATGAGTGGATAATTTATTAAATTTGCGAGAATAAAAAAGAAAAAAGCAGATATATGTTAGATAAGATCAAAGCCTTGAGAGAAGAGATAGCGGCAGTAGGCGCTACCTGTACAGAGGAAGTGGAGCAGCTCCGCATCAAATATCTCAGCAAGAAGGGATCCCTCTCCCAGTTGATGGCAGACTTCCGTAGCGTACCGGCAGAGAAGAAGCGCGAGATCGGACAGAAGATCAACGAGCTTAAGGAATATGCCACCGAAAAGATCAATCAACTCAAAGAATCGTTTGCCGTGTCGGAAGATGCGACACTTGGCGATATAGACCTGACTCGCACGTCGACCCCACTGCCCCTTGGCACTCGCCATCCACTATCGATAGTTAAGAACGAGATGCTTCACATCTTCGAGAGCATGGGGTTCACTATAGCCGAAGGTCCGGAGATCGAAGATGACTGGCATGTATTCGGGAGTTTGAACTTTCCACCCGATCATCCGGCACGCGATATGCAAGACACCTTCTTCATCGCGCGCAATCCGGCAGATATACTTCTCCGCACACACACCTCGTCGGTGCAATCGCGAGTGATGGAGCATACCCAGCCTCCGATCCGCATCGTATGTCCCGGCAGAGTATATCGCAACGAAGCGATTTCGGCACGCGCCCACTGCTTCTTCCACCAGGTGGAGGGACTCTATATCGACAAGAATGTATCCTTTGCCGACCTGAAGCAGGTGTTATTGGGGTTTGCACGCCAGATGTTCGGACCTGAGACACAGATCCGTCTGCGTCCCTCCTACTTTCCCTTCACCGAGCCATCGGCAGAGATGGATATCAGCTGCGATATATGTGGCGGTAAGGGATGCGCCTTCTGTAAGGGTACAGGCTGGGTAGAGATCTTGGGATGCGGCATGGTCGACCCCAATGTCTTAAAAGCCTGCGGCATAGATCCGGAGGTATATACCGGCTACGCATTCGGTATGGGTATCGAGCGTATCACCAACCTGAAATACAAGGTGAAAGACCTGCGAATGTTCTCCGAGAACGATCTGCGTTTCCTTCAAGAATTTGAGGCAGCCCACTGATCAATATCGGAGTCTCGCCACATGGAAAGAACTAACAAAGAGACTGTGAGATGACTATCAAACAGAGATATGAGGGTGTCATATCGATATTTCAAGAGATGATGCCTGATCCAAAAACGGAGTTGTGTTACGACACTCCGTTTCATTTGTTATTGGCAGTAATCTTGTCGGCACAATGCACAGACAAGCGGATTAACATGGTGACACCGGCGCTCTACGCGCGCTATCCGGAGCCGGGCGACATGGCGGCATCGAGCGAAGAAGAGGTGTATAGCTATATCAAATCGGTGACCTTCCCCAACAACAAGGCGAAGGCACTGATCAAAGCGGCACGAATGATCCATGAAGAATATGGCGACGAACTCCCCTGCGACATCGACAAATTGATGCGCTTGCCGGGAGTGGGGCGCAAGACAGCCAACGTGATGCTTTCCGTGGTATGGAACAAATCGGCGATGGCGGTAGACACCCATGTCTTCAGGGTGAGCAACCGCATCGGGCTGACCAACGACTCCCCCAATCCGGTGGCAACGGAAAAGACCTTGGTGAAATATATCCCGGAAGAGCTGGTGGCACGCGCCCATCACTGGCTCATCTTGCATGGCAGATATGTCTGCAAGGCGCGCAAGCCGGAATGTATGGAATGTGCCATCCGCGACTACTGCAAGAGCTATAACAAAATTAGGAGATAGGAATGATCGGGGAGGGTAATATTTGTATTGTTGAAAATAAATCATTATATTCGCATATTTGATCTTAAAGCGTAAGAGAATCAGGTGAGCCGGATTCATCGGAAAATCAAGCTTGGATCGCAGCGTTAAATAGAACGACAACCATGAGACGAATCGGTAAACTCTACTTTCGATATGGCACGATGGGCTCGGCGAAGACAGCGATGTTGCTGACTTCGGCATATAATTTTGAAGAGCGAGGGATGGCATATCGATGCTTCAAGCCGGTGACAGATACCAGAGACAAGAAGAATGTGATCAGATCACGTATAGGGATAGAGCGAGTCTGCTCATGGATCTATCCGGAGACGAACATGTATGAAGAGATCTCACAGCATCCCTGCGACGATGGGAGTTTGCCGGGATGGATACTTATCGATGAGGCGCAATTTCTCTCTGCCGAGCAGGTGGATCAGTTGGCGGCAGTGGTCGATGAATATGGCATCAATGTGGTGTGCTACGGACTCCGCACCGACTTCCGGACCCATCTCTTCGAGGGGTCGAAGCGCCTTTTGGAGATAGCCGACACGATCGACGAGATTAAATCGACCTGCACCTGCGGGCGTAAGACTATCGTCAATGCGAGGGTGAACTCTCTGGGCGAGATCATCACCGAAGGAGAGGTGGTAGAGATCGGCGGCAACGATCGCTATATCGCAGTATGCCGCAAATGCTGGCGCAACAAGCGTATCGAGCAGAGTAATAAAGGCAAACTGCCGATCTGATCGGGGTCAGAGATAGAATTGTAAAAGACATAAGGAAATACATTAATTCATATCATTCAATACCAAAAATATCATTCAATACCATGGACACAAAGAGAATCGAAAGAATCATCAGACTGATCCACCGCGAAGTGGTTCCGGCGATAGGATGTACGGAGCCGGTGGCAGTGGCGCTATGTGTAGCCAAGGCGACCGAAATACTTGGCAAGCGACCCGAGGCGATCGAACTTCGTCTTAGCGGCAACATGATCAAGAATGCGATGGGAGTAGGCATACCGGGGACAGGGATGATCGGTCTGCCGATAGCAGTGGCACTTGGGGCCTTGGTCGGCAAGTCAGAGTATGGTCTTGAAGTGTTGCGCGACGTCAATGCCGAAGCGCTGGAGGCAGGGAAGCAATATATAGCGGAGAATCGCATCAAGATCTCGCATCATCAGAATCCGCCGAGCAATCTCTATATCGAGGTGGAAATGCGATCAGGCGACGACCGCGCCAAGGCGATTATCTCCGGATCACATACCAACTTCATCTATCTCTCGCGCAATGAAGAGGTGCTGTTGGAACAGACGGGGGAATCGACCGAAAGCAGTGAAGAGGAGGATATCGAATTGACCGAATCTATAGTCTATGAATTTGCCACCACTACCCCGCTTGAGAAGATACGCTTTATGCTCGAGGCAGGCATCATGAATCGTGATGCAGCACGCTTGGGACTTAGAGAAGACTACGGTCACGGACTTGGGAAAGTGATCAAAGAATATGGAGTACGTCTATTCGGCGACACCCCGATAAGGCATATCCTGGCGATGACCTCAGCGGCGTGTGATGCCCGCATGGGGGGCGCTCAGGTGGCGGTGATGTCGAACTCCGGGAGCGGCAACCAGGGAATCACCTGCACACTGCCTGTGATGTGTTATGCCGAAGACATCAACGCCTCGGAAGAGCAGTTGATCCGGGCATTGACCTTGAGCAGTCTTACGAGCATCTATATCAAGCAGAGTTTGGGGAGACTGTCGGCTCTCTGCGGCTGTGTAGTGGCATCGACCGGCGCATCGGCGGGACTCGTGATGCTGATGGGTGGCGGCTACGAAGAGGTGTGTGCCGCGATCAAAAATATGGTGGCGAATCTTACCGGTATGATCTGCGACGGAGCGAAGCCCTCCTGCGCCATGAAGATCACCTCCGGCGTGTCGACGGCGATGATGTCGGCGATGCTGGCGATGAGCGGCAAATGTGTCTCCTCGCAAGAGGGTATCATCTGCGATGACATCGACCGTACCGTCCACAATCTGACATCGATCGGACGCGAAGCGATGACCGAGACCGACCAGCATGTGCTGCAGATAATGACCAACAAATAATCAGCAAGAGACAGATTATAAACGAACAAACAAATCGAAAGAATATGAGACTACAGACGATCCTTATAACGATGATGACAGTGATAACAGCGCTGACCTCCTGTCAGCGAAGTGCGAAACTTGAGCTGCGCTTGCCCTCGCGCTATGATGGCAAGCAGGTGGAACTGATCAGTTATATGGACTCGTTGGTGGTCGCGACATCGATGGTGAGAGATGGAGTTGCGATGATCGAGACGAGTGAGGGAGACTCCCTACGCTTTCCGGTCTTCATGCAGGTGGTGGTGGATGGACGCACCCGTGCCTACTACGTAGCAGAAGAGGGCGAGGCTGTGATGAACGACAGTTCGAGTTACATCACGGGCACACCGATGAACGATCTTCTGGCAGGGCTGATGAGTCAACTTGACAGCATCGAAGACACCGACGACATGAATGCCTATATCGAGTTTGCCGAGAAGCAATATAATGCCAACATAAACAATCCGATCGGGGCATACTTCGGTGTGGAATGGATGAAATTTGCCGAGCCTGCGAGCATCGACAGCATGCTGAGCAAGGCATCTCCCGAGTTCAGGGACTCACGCCGGGTGAAGATGTATGAGAAGATGGCCAAGCATAGGCTTGCCACCTCACCGGGAGTGAAATATATCGACTTCGAGGGGGAAGACTCGCGTGGTCATGCACTGAAGTTATCTCAGCTGATGGTCAAAGGGAAATATACGATCATCGACTTCTGGGCAAGTTGGTGTCCCTACTGCATCAAAGAGCTACCCGAGCTGAAGCGACTCAGGTCGGAATTAGGAGAAAAAGTAGAGATAATCGGAGTGGCAGTGCGCGACATACCGAACGACACGCGCGCCATGGTGAAGAAACAAGAGATCGGCTGGCCAGTGCTCTATAACACAGGGCGATTGCCATATAATATCTATGGATTTACCGGCATACCGCATCATATCTTGGTCGATCCGGATGGAGTAATAGTGAGTCGAGGAGAGAGTGCGGCACAACTCTACGAGCGGATATTGCAGATCGAGAATAAATAACAAAAACGACATACCATGGAAACAAGATCAATCAATAAGCTTATAAAAGACTCTATAATAAGCAATTGGAACAGGATGGCGCTATCGGATATGGGAGGTGTTAACTACCAATATCGCGATGTGGCAG
>SFMJ01000040.1 GCA_004553095.1 Bacteroidales bacterium | reverse complement strand
TTCTATATCTACAATCATCCCAAGGGTGGATATGTCATCATCTCTGCCGAGAACAAGGCTTTCCCCATCCTCGGGTATAGCCGCACCGGTCGTTTCGACAAGAATAAGATATCCGATGATATGCTCGATCTCCTCAAACAGTATTCTCTGCAGATCGAGATGATACGTTATGACCACCGTGCACCCGTGCATGCCATCGAGGCATGGCAAAACCTCCCTTGGGCTATCTATCATATCCTCAATAATCCCTACGACACCCCGGAGTTCCGCTCCATATCCGACGATCATCGTGCCCTGATCGAGTCTATCGATCGTGCCAATAATGCTGTTATGCTGCCGGCTGCCGTGGAGTTTGAGGTGTATATCCCCGAATATCTCCGCCCTTATACCCTCGATGACATCACTGCCCCCGAGGAGGAGATCCCGTTTAAGTTTTATGAGGATTTCTTAGCCGAAATTCGTGCTGAGGAGGAGGCGCGTCTCGCCGCATACCATGAAATTATCGCACCCACCAAGCCGGTCGTATCTTATCTCGGCGGTGCTCATTACGCCATCTCTTTCCCTGAGACGATGAAACTCGCTTTCGTCTATTCCATCCAAGGCTCGAAAGTGCAAGAACGCTATTTCAAAAATACTCAACTTCTTAACCTCGATTTCTCAGCACTCCCCGTAGGTTTCTACGTCCTACTCGCCATCAGCGATGACGGACATCTCTACGGCATCAAACTATATCGTTGATCATGGGTAAAGTTACCGAATCCAAAACCTTCGCCGCTACTGCTCTTCTATTGGTGGTCGCTACGATCATTTTCTCGGTCGTTGCCGGTCTGTCGCAGTTGAGCCTTATCCCTCTTTTCTTCTGCTTTATCGCCGCTTTCAGCCATGTTATGTCGCTTATGCTCAAGCGTATGAGCATGGCAGCTTCGCGCAAACTCGACATCTGCGCCATAGTCTGCATCATCCTTTTCTTTATCTCTTTTGTGGTGATCTGCTTCGTCGGCTAAGAGCTCTCCCTTCGATTATGTCGAAGGTCAATCCATCTTCCCTAAGCCTTCGCGGATTATTTCCGGTGTGTCGAGCGTGCAGTCTACGATGGTCGATACTTCCGTCGTGCCCGCTTCTCCCTCCACCATGATATCCACTCTCCCTTCGTAGGCCTCTGATATCAATTCCGGATTGATGGCATAGTCTTCATCTTCATATTCTATACTCGTGGTGATCAGCGGGTTGCCCATGCGCTCCACCAAGTCTGTGGTAAACTGATTGTCGGGTATTCTGATACCCACTGTCTTCCTCCCTTTGAAGGCTCGCGGTAGGGTAGAGGCCGACTTGAACAGGAAGGTAAAGGGCCCGGGACAATATTCTCTGAGTAACTTGAATCCCTTGTTGTCGATCCGTGAGTATTCCGCTGCCATCGAGATGTCGGAGCAGATGATCGATAGATTGGTCTTATCCGGATTGATGTTCTTTAATTTGCATATCCGATCCACTACCTTGATATTCAAAGCATCCCCCACGATGGCATACATTGTGTCGGTCGGGATGATGGCGATTTCTCCCTCTTTCATGCGCTCACTCAGCTGGTTGAGTTGCTGCTCGGATGCTTTATTGTTCCATATTTTGATACTCTTCATGGCTTTCCCTCCTATTGTTTTTCTTGTTATTTTTTATCAAGAGCGCGCTCTTAACTGCGAAAATATAAAATTTATTGTTAATTTTGTAATATATTAGTAAGTTTCTTATGAAAATAGCAATAATTGTAGCTATGCAGAAGGAATTAAACCTCCTTCTTCAGCAACTCGAAACCCGTACAGAACAAGTCATCGACGATCTCACCATCTATCAGGGCTCTCTTTCGGGTCATGATGTAATCGTGGCTCAATGTGGCATCGGTAAGGTCAATGCAGCTCTCCGCACTTGGAACATCATTGAGACTTGTCATCCCGATTTGATCATCAATTCCGGTGTGGCAGGTGGTGTCGATCGCTCTATGGCTATCGGCTCGATACTCGTGGCTGACCGCGTCGCTTACCATGACGTGTGGTGTGGCCCCGGCACTATCATAGGCCAAGCCGATTCTTGCCCCCTCTTCTTCCTCCCCTCCGATAGCGCCCTCTCCATCATGCACCACATCGCTGATACATCTTCGCTCGATATACGTTTCGGCCTCCTCTGTAGCGGCGATTCTTTCATCTCTACGCCCGAACAAGTCGTGAAGATCAAGAGCGCTTTCGATGATGCTCTCGGTTGCGATATGGAGTCTGCCGCCATCGCTCATGCCTGCCATAAGCGCGGCGTCCCGTTCATGATCGTCAGAGTCATGAGCGATATGCCCGGCGGCGAGGATAATATCTCTCAGTATCAGAATTTCTGGAACGATGCCCCCGCCCATACTTTCGCTGTGGTCCGTGAGTTGATCGACAATCTTTAAGCCGACTTCGCTAAAATGCATCATATCAATATGATATACTATCCCTGTTAAAGCATTAATAAAACATCATTACTGTGCATACCAAAGAAGAAAAATTAAAGGCTATGGGCGAGTTCCTCGACGTGCTCGACACCCTTCGCCTTAAGTGCCCTTGGGATCGTAAGCAGACCAATGAGTCGCTTCGTCCCAACACCATCGAAGAAGTGTATGAGTTGTGCGACGCCCTTATTGCCGACGATAATGAGAATATCTGCAAGGAGCTCGGTGATGTACTCCTCCATGTCGCTTTCTATGCCAAGATCGCCGAGGAGAAAGGTGATTTCGATTTCGCCGATGTCTGCACCAAACTCACCAAGAAACTAATCTTCCGCCATCCCCATATATATGGCGATGTCAATGCCGATACTCCCGAGCAGGTTTCCAAAAATTGGGAGAAAATCAAGCAGAAGGAGAAGGATGGCAATAAGACTGTACTCTCCGGCGTGCCGGCGGCTCTCCCCGCTCTGATCAAGGCGAAACGCGTCCAGGAGAAGGCTGCTAATGTCGGCTTCGATTGGGAGAAACGTGAGGATGTATGGGATAAAGTTAAGGAGGAAGTGGCTGAAGTCGAAGCGGAAATGAAGTCTGCTGCCGATGCCACTGCCGACCTCGAGGCGGAGTTCGGCGACCTCCTCTTCGCTGTTATCAATGCCGCTCGCCTTTATGGAGTTGACCCCGAAAATGCCCTCGAACATACCAACCGTAAGTTTATCGCCCGTTTCAATCACCTCGAGAAGCGCCTCAAGGAGAATAACCTCTCTTTCTCCGATGTCTCCCTCCCCGAGATGGATCGCTATTGGGATGAAGCCAAAAACTTAGGTATCAATTCCTAATCCCTAAATCCCCTGCTTGCTTTGAAACTCTGCATCACCGAGAAACCATCTGTCGGACGTGATATCGCACGTATCCTCGGAGCCAACACCTCCCGTGAAGGCTATATCGAGGGCAACGGCTATTGTGTTACCTGGACCTTCGGCCACCTCTGCGAACTCAAGGAACCTGCCGACTACAAACCAAACTGGAAACCGTGGGCACTATCCCTTCTCCCTATGGTGCCCGACAAGTTTGGTATACGCTTGAAAAATGAAACAAGTATCCAACGTCAGTTTGAAGTTATCAAATCGCTCATTGAGGCTTGCGATGAAGTGATCAACTGCGGTGACGCCGGCCAGGAGGGTGAACTTATACAGCGTTGGGTTATGCAGAAGGCCGGTTGCAAGAAGCCGGTGCGCCGTCTCTGGATCAATTCCATGACCGACGAGGCCATCCGCGAGGGTTTCAACAATCTGCGTCAGCAGGAGGAACTCGAATCCCTTTATACCGCCGGACTATGCCGTGCCATCGGCGACTGGCTCCTCGGTATCAATGCTACTCGTCTCTATACCATCAAGTATGGCACCAATCACCAAATACTCTCCGTGGGTCGTGTCCAAACTCCGACTCTCGCACTCATCGTGAAGCGACAGAAGGAGATTGAGGAGTTTGTCCCCAAAGATTCTTACGAGGTGCGCACAAAGTATCGTGATGTCAATTTCACCTCTACCCTCAAACCATTCGACACCGAGGAGGAGGGTGCTAAAGTTATCGAGCATATCCGTAATTTCCCCCTCGAGATCACTGACGTGCAGAAAAAAAAGGGGCGTGAGGCTCCACCGCGTCTCTTCGACCTTACTTCCCTCCAAGTGGAATGTAATAAGAAGTATGGCATGAGTGCCGACCTGACTCTCCGCACCATCCAGTCGCTCTATGAGAAGAAGTTGACCACCTACCCCCGTGTCGACACCACCTACCTCCCTGAGGATGTTTACCCCAAGTGCCCGGGCATCTTGCGTTCTCTCTCTCCTTACGCCTCTCTTGTATCCCCTATCATAGACAAAAAACTCCCCAAGAGCAAGAAGGTCTTCGACAATGCCAAGATCACCGACCACCATGCCATAATCCCTACCGGTCAGAGCATCCCCGGCAACCTCTCTCTCGATGAAAAGCGTACGTTCCATGTCATCGCTCTCCGATTCATCTCCGTGTTTTATCCCGACTGCATCTTCCAGCAGACCTCTGTCGCTGCTCATGTAGATAAGGTCAATTTCAAAGCCACAGGCCGCGTCATTACCGATCGCGGTTGGAAGGCTGTCTACGATTCTGCCAAGGATTCCGCTAAGGATAATTCTAAAGATACCGCCAAGGAGAATGATTCCGAGGCTAAAGAGTTACCCCCATTCACTGTCGGCGAGTCGGGTCCCCACGTGCCATTCCTCGGCAAGAAAACCACCCAACCTCCCAAGTATTACACTGAGGGTACTCTCCTCAAAGCGATGGAAACCGCCGGCTCTACTGTCGATGACGAAGAACTCCGTGAGTCGCTCAAAGCCAATGGTATAGGTCGCCCTTCCACACGCGCTGCCATCATCGAAACCCTCTACAAACGAGGATATATCCGACAAGAGAGAAAATCCCTCCGTGCCACCGATGCCGGTATTGAACTCATCTCCCTAATCAAAGAGGAACTCCTCAAAAGCGCCAAACTCACAGGCATTTGGGAGTCAAAACTTCGCAGCATCGAAAGAGGTACATACAGCGCATCCCAATTCATCAGCGAACTGAAACAAATGATCCAAGAAATAACCCGAGCCGTAATGCTCGACAACTCCAACCGCCGCATCTCCGCCAACCCAAAGTAATTCACAATTCACAATCGAATTCCGAATCGAATTCAAAATTCATAATCGAATTCCGAATTCCGAATTCCGAATACCTAATTCCGAATACCTGATTCCTGAATCCGAATTCTCGATTCTTGATTCCGAATTCCCGATTCTTGATTAAAGCCATGTCACTATCTTTCCAATACGCCATAGTCTTCCTGATCCTGCTAATAATAGCAATATGGGTAATAGTCTCCCTAATCCGCCACAAGAAGACCCCCGGCTCCCACTGCCCCGGCTGCAACCAAACCAACTGCCCTGCCAAAACCCTCCCCAAAAAGCCCTGCCCCTCCCAGTCAGCCCCCTCCGAGTCGCGATAGCTACTGTGTCAGCCGATTCCATCGGCTGATTTACCATCCCCCGTTCCCTTTTTTTACCCTCACATCTCCACTTTTTCCCGCTTTTATAGTAATTATCTAATTTTTAATTATTATATTTGCAAATTGGAGTCTTTATTAGCTCTCCTCTCCCTTAGCAGAGACTCTTCAGTTAGTATGAAAAATAGTTTCGATTCTGAAAATATTAGTGCCCTTAAGCACTTGATAAATAAGAATGATAAGATTGTTCTTACTTGTCATGTGCGCCCCGATGGCGACGCTATGGGTAGCGTCCTCGGCCTCTATCACCTCCTTAAGGCTATCGGCAAAAAGGAGGTCAATGTCGTGATTCCCGACTCCGCCCCTCATACCCTCGATTTCCTCCCCGCTATGAAGGATGTCGCCGTAAATTCGAAGTATGATTCTTATTGCGCTCGACTCGTCAATGAGGCCGGGCTTATCATAATGTGCGATTTCAACGCATATTACCGACAAGATAAACTCGGCTGTGTAACTCAAGCCGCATCTTGCGATAAGGTGTTGATCGACCATCACCTCGGTCCGGATATCGACGCCAATGTCATCTTCTCCGACCCTTCGATGTCGTCGACTTGCGAACTCGTGTTCCGAATCATTGCTTCGTGCGGATATTTCGGCCTCGTCAATAAGGAGGCTGCAACTTGCCTTCTAACCGGTATCATCACTGATACTCAGAATTTCACCGTCAATTGCAATAACCCGGAGATCTATGAGATCCTGATGAGACTTATCGAGAAGGGTGCCGATAAGAATTATATCATCAATGAGGCGGTGAAGTCTGTAAGTTATAACGCACTGAGGCTCAGGTGCTTCGCTTTAGCCAATAAGTTGCAGATCTTCGAGAGAAACCGTTGCGCCCTGATCACCCTCTCCCAAGATGAACTTAGTCAATACAACTATCAGCGTGGTGACACCGAAGGCCTTGTCAATGAGCCCCTCAACATCCCCGGCGTGGTATATAGCGTATTTATGCGCGAGGATCCCAATTGCATCAAGGTCTCTATGCGCAGCAAGTTCGACTTCCCCGTTAATCTCATCTGCCAAGATCATTTCAACGGCGGTGGTCACCTCATGGCTTCCGGCGGTGAGTTCCTCGGTTCGCTCGAGGAGTGCCGTAACATTATGCTCGAGTGTATGAAAGATTACGACCGATACATCCCCTCCGGATTGCCTCGGCTCGTCATTAAGTCATAATTTTTTAACCCTATCCGATTAAGGTATTAGTCATAGATATTCTTTAAGTTTTATGAAATTTAAATTCAGTTCGATCTCTATCCTATATGTGTCGCTCTTCATGATCGTGGCCACCGGATTCTCTTCTTGCAAGGAGGGAGAAAGTTATTCCGACCTCCTCAACGATGAACGCGAGGCGGTCAATTGGTACCTCGCTCAGCATCGTGTCGTCCCTTACATTCCGGAGGATTCAGTGTTTGAAGTGGGTCCCGATGCCCCCTTCTATCGTATGGATAGCGATGGTAGTGTATATATGCGAGTGCTCGATCCCGGCGATATGGAGAACCGTCCCGTCTCCGGACAAACGGTCTATATCCGTTTCACTCGCCAGAATATCAAGTATCTCCAGCAGGGCATCACCGGTGTCTCCGACAGCAATTCCGACGATATGACCACCGCCACTGTGAGTCTGATCTATGGCAACAGTGTCCTCCCCTCCACCACCAAGTATGGCGAGGGTCTTCAGGTGCCTCTCGATTTCCTCGGTTATAATTGCGAGGTAGACCTAATCGTTAAGTCTGTTCTCGGTGCATCGGGCGATATCAGCAAGTGCATTCCATATATTTATACTAAAACCAAGTATTTTAAAGCTGAATATTAATTATGTCTCTTATAAAGTCAATATCAGGTATTCGTGGCACCATCGGCGGCCGTCCCGGAGAGGGTCTAAGCGGTGTCGATGTCGTGAAGTTTACTGCCGCTTACGCTGCATTCCTTCGCAAGTCTTATCAAGGTGATTCCAATAGAGTAGTGGTGGGTCGCGATGCTCGCCTCTCCGGCAAAATGGTGGAACACCTCGTAGTTGGCACTCTCATATCCATGGGATTCGATGTCGTGAATATCGGCATGGCTTCTACACCCACCACCGAACTCGCTGTAACTGCCGAAAAGGCTTGCGGCGGTATCATCATCACTGCCAGCCATAACCCCGTGCAGTGGAATGCCCTCAAACTCCTCAACTCCCACGGCGAGTTCCTCAACGATGCCGAAGGCAAGGAGGTGATCCGCATCGCCGAAGCCGACGATTATTCTTTCGCCGACGTCCATAGCCTCGGCACTGAGTATCACAATGATGCTTATATCCTCCATCATATCGAGGAGGTCAAAAATCTCAAACTCGTCGACCTCGAGGCTATCCGTAATGCCAATTTCACCGTCGCTGTCGATGCTGTCAATTCCATCGGCGGTGTCATTATACCCCAACTTTTACGCGCCCTCGGCGTTAAGAATATTATAGAACTCAACTGCGAACCCAACGGCAAGTTCGCTCACACTCCCGAACCGATCCCGCAGAACCTCGGGCAGATCGCCGAGTGTATGCGCCAATCCGTTGCCGATGTCGGTTTCGTGGTCGATCCCGATGTCGATCGCCTCGCCATCGTTATGGAGAATGGCGAAATGTTCGTCGAGGAGAATACCCTCATCGCCATCGCCGACTATGTGCTCGAGCATACTCCCGGTGCCACCGTCTCCAACCTCTCCTCTTCGCGCGGACTCCGCGATGTTACCCTCCGCCATGGGGGCGAGTATACAGCCGCTGCAGTCGGTGAGGTTAATGTCGTTACCAAAATGAAGGAGGTAGGCGCCGTGATCGGTGGCGAAGGTAATGGCGGTGTCATTTACCCCGAACTCCACTATGGCCGAGATGCTCTCGTAGGTGTCGCCCTTTTCCTCACTCTAATGGCTAAGTCTGGAAAAAAGGTCTCTCAAATCAAGGCTGACCTCCCCCAATATGCCATAGCCAAAAATAAAATTGAACTCACTCCCGATATTGATGTCGATGCCATCCTCGCTGCTGTCAAACAAAAGTATGAAGATGAAAAGGTCACCGATATCGATGGCGTAAAAATTGATTTCGCTGATTCCTGGGTACACCTTCGCAAGTCGAATACCGAACCCATAATCCGCATCTATAGCGAGGCTGAAACCATGGAGAAGGCCGACGCTCTCGCTCAAGATATGATACAAGTTATCAAATCACTATAATTAATGACCACTAATAACTAATATCTGATAACTAATATCTGATAATTAATATCTAATAAACTAACTACAATGCTTAAACGTTTTTTACTCAACATCCTATCCTCTTTCGTAGGATTTTGGCTCGCTATTACTCTCTTTGTGATAGCCTCTATACTCCTCATGGTAGGCATGATGGGGTCGATGGCTACTTCCCTCGCATCTTCCTCCACCACCGAAGTGGTGAAGTCGCGTAGTATCCTCAAACTTGACCTTAATGGCGCTATCGAGGAGTATCAGAAACCCTCGGAGCCCGACCTCTCTACTCTTATGTCAGGTGGAATCTCTGCTCCCCTCTATCTCGATGTAATCATCAATGCCATCGATGAGGCTGAGGATAATGACGATATCCTGGCTGTATACCTGAAGTGCGGTTCTATATCCGCTTCTCCTGCCACTCTCAATGCTATCCGCTCTAAACTCCTCGATTTCAAGAAGGAAACCAATGGCAAGAAGAAGATCATCGCTTACGCCGATTCTTATTCCCAGGGTGGTTATTACATCGCTTCCGTTGCCGATGAAATCTACCTAAACCCTGCCGGTGAACTTACCCTCAAGGGCCTCGCTTCTTCCGGTTATTACATGAAGGGCCTCTTCGATAAGATCGGTTTGCAGTTCCAGGTAGTCAAGGTCGGTACTTATAAGTCGGCTGTCGAACCTTATATCCTCAATGAGATGAGCGAACCGGCTCGTGCTCAACTCGATACACTATTCTCCGGTATGTGGCAGTATATCCGCAAGGGTATCGCCGACTGCCGTAAGGAGGTCACCGCCGAAGGAATCGATTCGCTGATCAATCGCGATTATATCTCTTTCTCCGGCTCTGAAGCAGCCAAGAAAGCCGGTCTCGTCGATAACCTCTCTTACGAACGTGGTGTCATCGAGAAACTCTCCAATATCGCCGGTTGCGAAGTCAAGAAACTTAATTTCGTAGGCCCCGCCACTGTGGCTGCACTCTCCCCTTGGGCTGATGATTATAACTCCAAAAAGCGCGTAGCAGTGCTCTTCGCTGTCGGCGAAATCGCTGATGGCAATGATAATCAGATCAATTTCGAAAAACTCGTCCCGGTGATACAGGAACTCGCTGAGGATGACAATGTCAAGGCACTCGTGCTCCGCGTCAATTCACCCGGTGGATCGGTCTTCGGTAGCGACCTTATCGGTGAGGCTCTCGATTATTTCAAGTCCAAAGGCAAACCTTTCGTGGTCTCTATGGGTGATTATGCCGCTTCCGGCGGCTATTGGATCTCGGCTCATGCCGACATGATTTTCGCTGATCCTCTTACCATCACCGGTTCTATTGGCATCTTCGGCCTCCTCCCCAATTTCAAGGGTACGCTCGATATGCTCGGCTTGAATATCAACACTGTTGCCACCAACCCCAATGCAATTTTCCCCAACGGTTATGCTCCTCTCACTGATGAGCAACTCGCCGTGATGCAGAAGTATGTCGAGACCGGTTATGACCGTTTCGTGTCGCGTGTGGCTGATGGCCGTAAGATGAAGAAGGAGGATGTGCTCCGCATCGCTGAAGGTCGAGTATGGGGCGCGCAAACTGCCCTCAAGATCGGTCTCGTCGACAAACTCGGTTCTCTCACGGATGCCGTCGATTATGCCGCCGCTCAAGCCAAACTCGGCGATGATTACGATCTCGCTGCCTACCCCAAACTCGAATCTACTGTCTGGGATATGATCATGGTTAACGGTACTTCCATGAGCGATCTCTGTAAGCAACTCAATGCCCGCGATGAGACTACTATCAAGTCTTATATACTCTATCGTATTCTCAATCGTTATCCCATCCAGGCACGTATGCCTGAGTATAAGGTCATTTTCTAATCTTTTCGAGACTTAGGAAGGTTATTTTCTAATCTTTTAATTCTTTATGATGATATGAACAGCCAATTTCGAAAAGCTTTACCATATTTCTTAACTCCGTTCTCTTATATTTACGGAGCGGTCGCTTTTGTGCGTAATTGGTTGTTCGACCGTAAGATCCTCCCTGTTGAGGAGTTCGATGTCCCCGTGATTAGCGTTGGCAATATCAGCGTCGGAGGCACCGGCAAAACCCCTCATGTGGAGTACCTCGTGAGTCAACTCTGTTCGACTTTCAAGATCGCTGTCCTCAGCCGCGGGTATAAGCGCAAAACCAAAGGTTTCATCATAGCAAATGCCAAAAGCACCCCCGATGTTATCGGCGACGAACCCCTCCAGATCTATCGAAAGTTCTCCTCGTTCGTTAAGGTAGCTGTCTGCGAAAATCGCCGTAAGGGTATCAACGAACTCCTCCGGGTCTTCCCCGATACCCAACTCGTTATCCTCGACGATGCTTTCCAACATCGCTATGTCAAGCCGAAAGTAAATATTCTTCTGACAGAGTTCAATCGTCTCTTCACCAAGGATCATCTCCTTCCCCTCGGTCGTCTCCGCGAGTCACCCTCGAGCGCCGAACGAGCAGATATGGTTATCGTCACTAAGTGCCCCGCTGATATCAGACCCCTCGATATCCGCATCACTTCCAAGTCGCTCGCACTGATGCCTTATCAGCACCTCTATTTCTCGAAGTATGCTTACGGTGAGTTACGTCCCGTCTTCCCCGACGAAAACCCATATTATGTCGACCTCACTTCTCTTACTTATAAGGATACCGTCCTCCTCCTCACCGGCATCGCCAATCCCGGTGGATTTATTCGCCATTTCAGTCGGTTCCCTTTCAAAGTAAGAGTAAGTTATTTCCCCGATCACCACGATTTCTCGCGCGATGATATCAAGTCGATTGAAAATATATTCGCCTCAAGCCGTGGCGAACGTAAACTCATCATCACCACCGAAAAGGATGCCGTTCGTCTCGCTTATAACCCATATTTCCCCGAGGCGCTTAAACCTTTCGTGTTCTATATGCCTATTTCCGTAGAAATGATCCCGGGCACATTTTTTTAATCCTAAAATCAGTATATAATGGAAAAATCTTATTTGGAAATTATCCGTGAAACCGCCGCTTTCATCCGTGAGAAGGTGGGCGATCTCCCCAAAATCGGAGTCATCCTTGGCACGGGCCTCGGTGAACTCGTTGACCATATCGATATCAAGTGCACTCTCGATTATCATAACATCCCCAATTTCCCCGTTTCTACCGTTGAGGGTCACTCCGGTAAACTCATCTTCGGTAACCTTGGCGGCAAGTATATCATGGCTATGCAGGGTCGTTTCCACTATTATGAAGGTTACGACATGAAGCAGGTCACTTTCCCGGTGCGTGTGATGCGTGAACTTGGTGTCGAAACTCTCTTCGTCAGCAACGCTGCCGGCGGTATGAACAAGGATTTCGTCGTCGGCGATGTTATGGTCATCACCGACCATATCAACCTCTTCCCCGAGAATCCCCTCCGTGGCAAGAATTTCGAGGAATTTGGTCCCCGTTTCCCGGCCATGACCGAGGCTTACAATCACGACCTCGTGGCTCTCGCCGATAAGATCGCCGAAGAAGATAACATCCGTCTGATGCATGGCGTCTATGTAGGCACTCCCGGCCCCACTTTCGAGACCCCGGCTGAGTATGAGTATTTCCGTGTCATCGGCGGTGATGCCGTCGGTATGTCTACCGTGCCTGAAGTCATCGTAGCCAACCATAGCGGCCTCCGCGTGTTTGGTGTCTCTGTCATCACCGACCTCGGCGGTAAGGATATCAAGGAAGTTCCTACCCACGAGGAGGTGCAGAAGGCTGCCATCAAGGCTCAACCCGTTATGACTCACATCATCAAGAAAATGCTCGAGAGAATCTAATGATTCTATCATCCCTATCATCATTGAGACGTATAGCCTGTCATCTCTGCAGATGCAGGCGATACGTCTCATCATTTCTGTAACCCATAAATTATATGGAAAAAGTAACTGAAATTTCTTCGCTCGGCGAGTTTGGACTTATCGATCGCCTTACTCGCGATTTCCCTCTCCGCAATGCCTCTTCGATTCTCGGGGTCGGCGATGATGCCGCTATCCTCGATTATCACGACCATAAAACCCTCGTTACCACCGACCTCCTCCTCGAGGGTATCCATTTTGACCTCCGTTATGTGCCCCTGCGCCATCTCGGCTATAAGTCGGCTATCGTCAATTTCAGCGATATTTATGCCATGAATGGCCACCCTCGTCAGATCACTGTCAGCCTCGGCATCTCAAGCCGCTTCACTGTGGAGCATATCGACGAACTTTATGACGGCATCCGTCTCGCTTGCCAGGAGTATGGCGTCGATCTCGTCGGTGGCGATACCTCCGCATCTGTCACCGGTCTCGTCATCAGCATCACTTGCATCGGTGAGGGTGAGGAGGGTAAAATTGTTCGCCGTAGCGGTGCCAAACCCACCGACCTGATATATGTCTCCGGCGACCTCGGTGCTGCTTATATGGGCCTGCAACTACTCGAACGAGAAAATCGTGTCGCCGCTCAGTCTCCCGATAATAAGTTTTTCGAACCCGATTTCACCGGTAAGGAGTATATCCTCGAACGCCAACTCAAACCGGAGGCGCGACGAGATATCGTCGATATGTTCGCTCAGTATGATATCCTCCCCACCGCTATGATGGATGTCAGCGATGGTCTCTCTTCTGAGTTGCTACATATCTGCAAGGCTTCCGGTGTAGGTTGCCGCCTGTATGAGGATCGTATCCCTATCGACTATCAGACCGCCATCATGGCGGAGGAGTTCAATATGAACCTCGTCACTGCTGCCCTCAATGGCGGTGAAGACTATGAACTCCTCTTCACTGTCCCTCTCGCCATGAAGGATAAGGTGGATATGCTCAAGGGTATACGCATGATCGGTTATATCACCAAACCGGAACTCGGCGCCGCCCTCGTGACTCGCGACGACCAGGAACTCCCCCTGAAAGCCCAAGGTTGGAATGCTTTCAATCATTAATCCCCCTTTTTTGCCTCTATTTCACTATCTTTAAATTTTAATAAACTTATTTTAACACCCACTATTAACATAATTAAGTTAATTGTGCTAATTTTGCAAAGAATTATGGCAGTAAGCATCTTTTACACTCCGCTTTGAGTCGTTTTAATGCCTGTTTGCCACCAAAAATAAGTTTTTTCGTATGGATGAAACAGTTAATATTAGAGAACTTCAAGATCTGATTGCTTCGAAAAGCAATTTCGTTAATATGATCCGCAC
Organism: Bacteroidales bacterium; assembly: GCA_004553095.1. Lineage (GTDB taxonomy): Bacteria > Bacteroidota > Bacteroidia > Bacteroidales > Muribaculaceae > Lepagella. Next base: position 5,110 of record SFMJ01000040.1, on the reverse strand, counting down.
CGGTATGGATCATCGCATTGTCGGCCAGAAACACCTCGTCGATTCTTTGCTGATCGCCCTCCTTTGCAATGGCCACATCCTCCTCGAGGGTGTCCCCGGTCTTGCCAAGACTTTGGCTATCAAGACGCTGGCTAATATCGTTGATGCTAAGTTCAGCCGTATTCAGTTCACTCCCGACCTCCTCCCTGCCGATGTCATCGGTACGCTCATATATAGCGTGAAGCGTGAGTCGTTCGAAGTGAAAAAGGGTCCCATCTTCGCCAATTTCGTACTCGCCGATGAGATCAACCGTGCCCCCGCCAAGGTGCAGAGTGCTCTCCTCGAGGGTATGCAGGAACGCCAAGTCACCATCGGTGATAATACCTACCCTCTTCCCACTCCATTCCTCGTGATGGCTACCCAGAACCCTATCGAGCAGGAGGGTACATACCAACTCCCCGAGGCGCAAGTCGACCGTTTCCTCTTGAAGGTCGTGATCGGCTATCCTACTCCCGAGGAGGAGAAGAAGATTATACGTCAGAACATATATGGTGCTCCTTCCGACACGAAGGCTCTCGTCACTCCACAGGATATCCTCGAGGTGCGTCAGATCGTCGAGAAAATATATATCGATGAGAAGATCGAAAATTATATCGTCGATCTCGTCTTCGCTACTCGTCAGCCCTCTCGTTTCGGCCTCGATGACCTCAAAAATATTATCTCGTTCGGCGCTTCTCCTCGTGCTTCAATCAGCCTCGCTCTCGCTGCCCGCGCTTACGCCTTCCTCCAAGGTCGCGGTTATGTCATCCCCGAGGATGTCCGCGCTGTCTGCCATGACGTGCTCCGCCACCGTATCGGTCTCTCTTACGAGGCGGAAGCCAACAATATATGCGCCGACGATGTCATCAATTCTATCCTCGATAAGGTACAAGTGCCATAATCTCCCGCCCTTATTATGGATGCTAATGAACTTCTCAAGAAGATCCGTAAGATCGAGATCAAAACTCGTGGCTTGAGCCAAAACATCTTTGCCGGTGAGTATCACAGCGCATTCAAGGGGCGCGGTGTAATTTTCTCCGAAGTCAGAGAGTATATGCCCGGCGACGATGTCCGCGATATCGATTGGAACGTTACTTCTCGCCACAACAAACCTTACGTTAAGGTCTATGAGGAGGAACGTGAACTCACCGTCATGCTCCTCGTTGACGTGAGCGGAAGCCGTGATTTCGGCGCTTGCGGAGTCGCTAAGAAGGAACGTATGGCCGAAATTGCTGCCACTCTCGCTTTCTCTTCTATCCAAAATAATGATAAGGTCGGCGTAATTTTCTTCTCTGATAAGATCGAGAAGTTTATCCCCCCTAAGAAGGGTCGTAAACATATCTTGCTAATTATCCGAGAAATCATCAATTTCGAGCCCGACAGCTCCGGCACCAATATCGATGTCGCTCTGCAGTTCCTTAATAATGCTATCAAGAAGCGCTCGACTTCGTTCCTTATCTCCGATTTCATCGATGATCATGATTATTCCCGTTCGATGACCATCGCAAATCGTAAGCACGACCTCGCCGCTATCCAGGTCTATGACCGCCGTGATGCCGAACTCCCTAATGTCGGACTTATCCGCATGAAAGACATGGAAAGCCTGCGCGATGTCTGGGTCGATACCTCTTCCAAACGTGTCAGACAGTCTTTCGCGCGTATTTGGTATCAACGTCAGCAAGCCCTCTCTTCGATCTCTACTCGTTGCGGCGTCGATATGGCTTCGGTTTCTACCGACGAGGATTTCGTCAAGGCCCTCCTCGGTCTCTTCCGTCGCCGTGCTTTGATTAGATAGTTTGTTTTACCTCTTCTCCCGCTGTTATGACTCTTAAGCGTTTTTATATATCTTTTACCCTCGCTCTGTTCGCGGTCGTTGCCCCATTCGCTTCCCTTGCCGCTAACCCTGTCGTAAAGGCAAGCCTCGATTCGGTCAACCTCCTCATGGGCAAGATGACTACCCTACATCTCAAGGTCTCTCAACCCAAGGATGCCAAGGGGCGTTTCCCTATGTTCGATAATATCCAAAATTCCGGATTCGTTACCCTCTGCGGCGATAGCATCGAGTTGCGTGCCCCGGCTCGTATCGATACTACCCGTTCCGGCAATTTTGTCGACCTCACCTTCGAGGTCCCTCTCCAGGCTTTCGATTCAGGGTATTATCAACTCCCCGAAATCCCCTATATCATCGGTAAGGATACCATCCTCTCCAATTCCCTGGCTCTAAAGGTATATCCCGTCGTCGTTAAGGATAATGAACCTATCTATGATTATGCCAATGCCGCCGACCCCGAGGCCTCTTCAATATTCGATTATATCCCCGATGTAATCTATTATTATTGGTGGGCGTTCCTACTCGGCTTTGCGCTTCTTGCCCTGGCGATTTACTTCTTCTTGCGATATCGCCGAGATGGTTATATCATACCTCCCAAGCCGGAACCGGCCCCCGATGTTGTGGCTTTCGCTGCCCTCAGAGAACTCAAAGAGAAAAATCTCTGGCAGCAGGGTCTCGAGAAGGATTATTATACCGAACTTACTGAGATATTACGTGTATATCTCTTCAAACGCTTCGGTATCAATGCTATGGAGATGACATCTCGCCAGATCCTGGCCTCGCTCTCTGCTCGTGACGACCTCAAGGATAAACGCAATTATTTCCGACAGATCCTTAATATGGCGGATTTCGTTAAGTTCGCAAAGGTGCGTCCCCTCCCCGATGATAATGTCGAGGCTTTCGACAATGCTTATAAGTTCGTCGAGGAAACCAAGCCGCAACCCCTCCCCGAGGAGCAAGAAAATGGCAATGGCGTCGTAATCCCGCAGAAAGTCCCCGCCAAGAAGTTCCAGTTCAAGAAAAAGAAAGGAGGTAAAGCATGATTTTCGCTAAGCCTTATCTTCTCTTCCTCCTCATATTAATCATACCCCTCGTGGCTTGGTATGTATGGAAGTGGCGTAAGTCCGACCCCTCTGTCGGCGTGTCGACTGTCGCCCCGATCCTCTCTTTCGGCACTCCCTATAAGGTGTGGCTGATGCATGTCGCTTTCGCTCTCCAGGTAGTCGCTGTGGCTGCCATCATCGTGGCGTTGGCGCGCCCTCAGACTCACGATAGCCAGCGTTCTTCCAGCGTCGAGGGCACCGACATCGTCTTGGCTCTCGATATCTCCAGCAGTATGCTCGCCAATGACCTCCAACCCAACCGTATCCAGGCTGCAAAGGAGGTGGCTTCGAAGTTCGTGTCACGTCGCGACCACGATAATATCGGCCTCGTCGTCTTCTCCGGTGAGAGCCTCTCGCTGATGCCCCTCACCACCGACCGTGCCTCGGTCATCAATGCCATCGCTGCCGCACAAACCGGCGCGCTAAATGATGGTACTGCCATCGGTGATGGTATCGCTTCGGCTATCAATCGCCTTATCTCGGGCCAAGCCAAGTCGAAGAGCATTATCCTACTCACCGACGGTACAAACAATGCTGGCGATGTCGCACCCGCTACCGCTGCCCAAATCGCCAAGCAAAAGGGTATCCGTATTTATGCCATCGGTGTCGGTACAAATGGTTCTATCCAAATCACCGACCCTTACGGTTTCTCCACCACTACGATGGAAACTAAAATCGATGAGGCTGCCCTCAAAAGCATCGCATCTACCACCGGCGGTAAGTATTTCCGTGCCACCGATACTCATACGTTGAGAAATGTCTTTGCCGAAATCGACCAACTCGAGAAGTCAAAGATCAATGTCAACAATTATACACAGACTGAGGAGAATTTCTTACCCTGGATCTTGACCGCTCTCGTGGCTTTATCCATCAGCCTTCTGCTCCGATATACTATCCTCAGACGTGTCCCCTAATTTTGTCTCGCTATGTTTAGTTTCGCATATCCTTATCTGCTATTCCTTCTGATTCTCGTGCCGGTGATAGCCCTTCTCTATCTCTTGGCGCGCAGGGCGCGTAGCAGAAAACTCAAAAAGTTCGGCCGCCGCGAGGTGCTCGCTTCGCTCATGCCTGAGGTCTCTCCTTATAAACCACCTCTCAAACTCATTTTCGCCCTCTTGGCTCTTGGTTCTCTTATCTTTGCCTTGGCGCGACCTTGGGGCGGTATCAAGGATGAGAAAACCGTCAAGAAGGGTATCGAGGTTGTCATCGCTGTCGATGCATCCAATTCGATGTATGCTGCTGCCGGCGATTCCCCGGATGGCCCCGACCGTATGCGCACCGCAAAACTTATCCTCGAAAAACTAATCAACCGTCTCGATAACGACCGCGTCGGTCTTATCGTTTATGCCGCTAAGGCGTATACTCTTATACCTGTCACCAATGACTATGTGTCGGCGAAATTGTTCCTCAATTCGATCGACCCCTCTCAGATCACTCAGCAGGGAACCAATATCACCGATGCCGTAAGCATGGCGGTCGCCTCTTTCAGCGAGGATAAAAATATCGGTAAGTCTATTATCCTTATCACCGATGCCGAGGAACTCGAGGATAAGGAGAGCGTTATGAATGCAGTCAAGGAGGCCGCTTCCCGTGGCATCCAAGTGAATGTGATCGGTGTCGGTTCGGCTACTCCGGTCACTATCCCCGAAAATGGTGGCCTTATGATCGATGACCAGACCGGGCAACCTGTCCGCACGGCTCTCGACGAAAAACTCGCCGCCGATATCGCTGCTAAGGGTAAGGGTATTTATGTCAATGCCTCTGCCCCCGATGCTCTCAATGACCTCGAGTCTCAACTATCTACCCTCAAGAAGACTACTCTCCAATCAAGCTCTTATTCCAAACATGATGAACTTTTCTATATCTTTGCCATCATCGCTCTCGTATGCGTGGTGTTCGATATCTTGCTGCTCGATACTAAGATCAGCTGGCTCGATAAGTTCACATTCTTTAAAAAGGAGGATAAGAAATGAAAGTAATGTATGTGCTTAATATCAAGGTCTTAGCCCTCTGCGCTATCCTCGTCGCTGCTGTCGCAACCCCACTCTCCGCTCAGTCGACTCGTACCGAACGTCGTCATATCAACACCGGCAATCGCCTCTATGAGCAGAATAAGTTTGTCGATGCGCAGCGAGAGTATCAGGCTGCACTCAAGGCT